>JAUQQB010000023.1 GCA_030550075.1 Chloroflexota bacterium
CCCCAAATCCCCAGGAGACCAAAACCAAAAATCAAACCTGGAAGAAGCAGTAGTAGGGCACGCAAGTGCCGTCCTCTTTTTGTGAACACCGGTAACGGGCACTCCGCTTCGCTTCGTGCCCTACTACAAAGCAGGGGGTTTTCCTGTTCGTAGTAGGGCACGTAAGTGCCCGTCCTTTTTGGGAACGCTTAGACGGGCACTCCGCTTCGCTCCATGCCCTACTACAAACCAGGGGGTTTTCCTGTTCGTAGTAGGGCACGTAAGTGCCCGTTCTTTTTTTGAACACTTAGACGAGCACTCCGCTTCGCTCCGTGCCCTACTACGAACAAAGGGCTTTTCCTGTTCGTAGTAGGGCATGTCAGTGCCCGTCCTTTTTGGGAACGCTTAGACGGGCACTCCGCTTCGCTTCGTGCCCTACTACGAACAAAGGGCTTTTCCTGTTCGTAGTAGGGCACGTCAGTGCCCGTCCTTTTGGGGAACACTTAGACGGGCACTCCGCTTCGCTTCGTGCCCTACTACAAACAGGGGGCTTTCCTGTTCGTAGTAGGGCACGCAAGTGCCCGTTCTCTTTTGTGAACCATTACCCAGGGGCGCTCTGCTTTGCCCCATATCATGCGAGAAACGCGGATTTTTTTCGCTTCCACCCCATGGTCCTCTAAGCGATGGGAAGCTGAAGGCCTATAGGATTCCGATCTCTTTCCAGAATCCCTCCACCGCCTCGAAAAACGCCTCCGGCCGTTCCCGGAGGACATCATGGCCGGTTGCCGGGAAGAGGATCAGGCGGGCGTGGGGAAGGTAGCGGACCATGTCCATCGTCTGCTCGATGGGGGTGATGGAGTCGTTTTCCCCAATGAGCAGCAGCGTGGGAATGGCGATGGCCCGCAGATCCTCCGGGGTGAAGTCCGGGCGGTGATGATCTTCCTCCTGCCACCAGCGTAGCAATGCGCGCACGCGCTCCTCGGAGCCGTGCCAGCGCACCATCGCCGCCCACCAGGCGGGCTCCTCCCGACGGATCCGCTCCGGGTCCCAGAACCCATCCCCCCGGGTTCGGAGGTTTCGTACCGTGTAATGGCTGCCGATGAGCACCAGGGAGCGAACCCGACTGGGATGCCGTGTGGCGAGATAAAGAGCCGTGGAGGCGCCGCCGCTGAACGCCATCACATGGGCGCTGGCTATTCCCATACGGTCCATCAGCATGGCCAGATCATCCGCCATCTCCCGAAGATCCAGCCGGTCATCCGGGTTCGTGCTCCGGCCATGCCCGCGCAAATCGGGCCCGATGACACGGAAACGGGAAGCCAAAGGCTGCAGCGCCCGGCCCCAGGTGGCCCGGAACGTGCTGCAGGCGTTATGGAGGAGAAGAAGCGAAGGCCGTCCCGAATCCCCGGCTTCCTCCACCGCCAGAATGAGCCCGTCCCCTAAAGGGATGGTCTGCAGGCTTTCCCGGACTGTCACGGTGGCCCTCCCTCCAGGCTCCTTCAGGTCACGAACACTGGCCGGTCCACCAGCAAGGGCTCCCGCACGGCCATCAGCTCGCGCGTGAGGATGTGTTCCACCCGCGCGGCTTCCTCAAACCAGGAGCGGGGAGGGATATGGCCCCAGAACGTCGCCCGCCGGGGGTCGTTGATGGACCACCGGATGGGCTCCCAGTCCGGATCCGGGATGATATAGTCGTTGGTGTAAAGCTCGATGCGATTGCCATCGGGGTCGCGCAGGTAGAGGAAGAAGGCGTTGCTCAGGCCGTGGCGGCCGGGGCCTCGCTCAATGGCCTCACCCATCCCCAGGGCAGTCAGGATGTCGCATGCCCGCAGGACGCTCTGGGTATCCGCCACCCAGAAGCCCACGTGATGCAGCCGCGGGCCGATGCCGTTCATCAGCGCGATGTCGTGGACGTTCTGTTTGCGATGCAGCCACGCTGCCCATAGCCGGGGTGGATCCTCATCCGTCACCGTGTATTCCGAGCAATAAAAGCCCAGCTTCCCGGTCCACCAGTCGTAGGCCTCCTGAACGTTGGGGACCTGGCAATTGAAATGGTCCAGTCGCATGATGTGGGCGCCCCGGTAGAGGTCGAAGCGCTGGAGCAGCCGTTCCCGCTGCGCGATCTCGTGGAAGAACTCGATGGGAAGGCCTGCCGGATCCTGAACTCGCAGGGCGCGGCCCCGGCCTGCTTCTTCCTCATCGGGCGCCAGCCAGCGGACCGGGCACCCCGCGGCCTCATATAGGACAGCCAGACGGTCGAGGTCCTCTGGATCCGCCACCCGGAAAGCCAGGTGGGTCACGCCAGGGCTTTCTGCCTTCCGCAGGATCAAGCTGTAACGGTCTCGTTCCTCCAGGCCGCCCAGGTAAATTCGATCCTTCTCCCGGGCGATCTCCAGAAAGCCCAGGGCCTCCACATAGAAGGCCCGAGCCCGCTCCAGATCCGTCACGCGGAACTCCGCATGAGCGGCGCGTGTGATCGAGAAGTTCCCCATAGCCCCTCCTGATGTCCAGAGGATTGCCAGTCGGAAAGAGCGCCTACTTTTCCCAACGCTTCTCCCGATCCGCCAGGCGTCCCCAGCGATGTTCGCATACTGGGCATAACCAGATCGGAAACTCCGGAGCGATCACGCATCCGCCCAGGGCGATCTCGCCGCGGTCTGCGGCCTCCTGCATCGCGGGCGAGGGCAATCCGTAAAGGATGGGAATTGTCCGCCTGGCCCCACAGTTCGGGCATGCAGGCCGTTCTTCCGAACGCGGCCTCATGGGATCCGTTCCTCCGTCTGGGCGAAGGCCTCTTCCTGCAGTTGTTTCAGAAACTCCCGAACTTTTTCCATATAAGGCGTGCGATCGTGTTTCTGGAAGATAACTCCCGCGATGCGTACCGGGTCGCCGAAATAGAACCGCTCATACTGAACCTGGCGGCCGGCGAAGGCGGAAAGGGCAGCGTCCCATGCCAGGCGGAACAAAGGGATGCGGTCGTAAGCTTCCGCCCGGGCGGCCTGGAAATAGCGGCGGATGTCTTCCACCAGCTCCGGGTTCTTCATGTCCTCCTCGGTCACCGTGCCGATGATCCCGCTGGCGGAAAGCTGCTGGATGATCTCCACGATACGCGGATACCAGCGCATATAGAGGTTGCGGGCGGCGTCCAGGGGCGGCCAGGCGGGACGGAACGCCCCGAAGGCGTCCTCGTGGGCGTCGGCCTCCGCGGCCCGCAACAGGGCCTTCATGGTCTCCAGGTAGATCCAGATCTCCGCCACCTTCTCCTGCACGTGCTGGAAACCCTCGATGCCGATAACATCAACGATAAGAGAAGCCAGGCCCAGGAAGAACTCGGTCTTGGCGATGTTCTTCACCACCACCTGATGGGACATCCCGACAATGGCGCCGGTCGCCGCATAGGCCTGATTGGCCCGTTCCACATCCCGATAAATGAACACCCGCTCCCAGGGCACGAAGACATCATGGAAGATCACCACCGCGTCGATCTCGTCGAAGCGCGAGCCCAGCGGGTGGTCGAACGGCGAGCGGCCGTAGTCCAGGGTTTCGCGGCACAGGAAGCGCAGGCCAGGGGTATCGCATGGGATGCCGATGGCGTAACAATACGGGGCGTCCTCCTCAGTGTTGCGCAGCAGCGTCGAGGGGAAGACCATCAGCTCATCCACCGCGGGCAGCGTGGCCAGCATGCGGGCTCCACGGATCACGATGCCGCTATCCGTCTCCTTCACCACCCGGGCCGCCAGATAGGGATCCGCCTGCTTCGAAGGGCCAACCGCCCGGTTCGCCTGGGGGTTGATGAGGGTATGAGTCAGGCAGAGGTCGTTTTCGCGCAGACATTCATAGTAACGCCGCATATGCTCGGCGAAGGCCGGCTCCTTCTCCCCCAGGAAATCCGCCCCCGAGGCGTAATAGCTGATCGCCCGGTTCAGGTAATCTGGAGCCCTTCCCATAAATCCGAAGTGCACATCGGCCCAGATCTTCATCATCCGGCTCACCCGTCGCACATCCTCGGAGGAGCGCGGGATCAGGAAGGAGAGGCCCACTTTTTCCCCGCTGGTGGGCGAATCGTAGAGACATTCCTCGGCCCGTTCCCATTGGAGATCGTAGAGCTGGGCCATCGAGCGTAGCCCGCGGGCGAAGGCGGGATGGGCCGTCGGATCCTCCACCCGTTCCCCGCGGTGCCAGAGGTCGCGGGGGTGTTCCCGGATCCGCCGCAAAAACTGCGCGCCGGTTCGTGCGCCCATAGATCCCTCCGATGCAGAACGTGTTTTTAAGTAGGACAACTGCTTGCAGTTGTCCTACTTAGAAACCCCCATCCGGGGAATGCGAGGCGGCTGCAGCGCCACGTGGATGGTCATCACCTCGGTATAGAACTCGAAACTATAGAAGCCTCCCTCTCGACCGATGCCGCTGGATTTCGCACCCCCAAAGGGAGTGCGCAGATCCCGGATGTTGGGGGCGTTGATCCATACCATCCCCACTTCCAGGGCATGGGCCATCCGGTGGGCGCGGACGAGATCCTTTGTCCAGATGTAGGCGGCGAGGCCATAGGAGACGCCGTTGGCGATGCGGATGGCTTCTTCCTCAGTTTCGAAGGGGAGGACCACCAGGACCGGGCCGAAGATCTCCTCCTGGGCCACCCGCATCTCCGGCCGCACATCCACGATCACGGTGGGGGCGAAGTAGTTCCCATCCGAAAGGTGTGGGGGGCGATCCCCGCCGATGGCGATGACCGCACCCTCCGCCCGGGCGACGTCCATGTAGCCCCGTACCCGTTGCCAGTGCTCTGGATGGATCAGTGGCCCAATCTCAGTTTGCGGATCAAAGGGATCCCCGACCCGGATGGCCGAGACCCGATCCAGCAGGCGCTCCAGAAACTCATCGTAAATAGCCCGATGGAGCAGCAGGCGGGAGTTGGCGGTGCAACGTTCCCCATTCAGGGAGAAGGCCTGCCAGATCACCCCATCCAGCGCCTGCTCCAGATCCGCATCGGGGAAGACAATGGCGGCGTTCTTCCCTCCCAGTTCCATCGAATATCGTTTGAGGGTGGAAGCCCCATTGCGCATGATCTCCATCCCCGTGGTTGTCTCCCCGGTGAAGGAGATCAACTGGACCCCGGGGTGAGCGACCAGCGGGGCGCCTGCCCGTTCCCCGAAGCCGTGGACGATGTTGAAAACGCCGGGAGGCAGATCCGCCTCCTGGACGATCTCGGCCAGCTTGTTTGCCGAGAGGGGGGACCATTCCGCCGGCTTCAGGACGCAGGTGTTGCCGGCGGCCAGGCAGGGGGCCACTTTCCATGTCTCCAGCATGAAAGGCGTGTTCCATGGGGTGATCAGCCCGGCGACCCCCACCGGTTTGCGGATGGTGTAATTCAGAAGCTCGCCGTCCTTCGGGTAAGATTCCCCAACAATGCGGGTGGCCATCTCGGCGAAGAAATAGAAGTTCTCCGCCGCGCGAGGGATCGCTCCCTTCCCGGCCTGGGCGATGGGCATCCCGACATCCAGCACTTCTAGGTAAGCGATCTCCTCGGCGTGCTTCAGGATGAGATCCCCGATGCGTCGCAGATAACGGGCCCGCTCCGCCGCGGGCATCCCGGGCCACGGTCCTTCGTCAAAAGCCCGTCGGGCCGCCCGCACCGCACGATCCACATCCATGGCCGTCCCATCGGCTACCATTCCGATGGACTGATTGGTGGCCGGGTTGAGCGTCTCGAACCATCCCCCCTCGATCGCATCCACAAAGACGTTATCAATGAAATGGCGAACGATGTAGAAGCCGTCCCATCGCTCCATAATGGGCTCCTTGCTTCCCAGGCTTCCTCGTGCTATTCTCAAGTTGTGGAATCCAGATCCGGGAAATCTTTACAGGGATCAGCCATGTCACAGGAAGTCCGAATTACCAGCCAGACGTCCATCCCCTTAAAGCCCTTAGTTCAGTCTGCGCTTCGGACCGAAGTGCGGCTTCTTGAAATTGGGCTGGCTCGCACTCGCGAGCGCTTGCGGCAGTTTGAGCAGCGTTATGGGATATCCTCTGAGGAATTTGAGAAACGGTTTCGCTCCGGCGAGCTGGGTGATGCCTTTGACTTCATCGAATGGGCCGGAGAGCTGGAACTTTATCGTTTGCTTCAAGCCCAGCGAGAAGCTTTATTAGGAGCCGAACTACGTTGACGCTTGACGATTATTTCCATCATATTACTTCACTAATCATCCGATTCTCCTTTCTTTACTCGTTTTCTCTCGAACTGGATAAAAGAACTCCATATATTGGGCTTGTTCGTGGGAATCTTTATTTCATAGATGGATCTGCTCTTTTCTTTCGCGAGTTCTTGAATGTAGAATCCGAAATTGTTCGTTTGATGTATGTTTATCACTACCAAGACTCAGATGGGAAATTGATATTTCGATATGATAACGCCCCCCATTATCCTCAATTGGAAAGCTTCCCCCATCATAAACATTTTGGTTCGAATGTTATATCTTCAGATCCTGTGGATTTGCTTGTTGTTTTACATGAAATTCAGAACAGATTTCGATCCATTCTTAACCAGTGATGTAATGGATCACCTCTCATCTTATGCTCCGCGATCCGAAAGACTATGGTATGAAAGAAATATGAAAGAAATAGGAAGACGGAGAAAGTGGATGCCCTTAGAATGAGCCGAAAATTGCAATCCTCAAACCCAGCTCACAACATCATTCCCTTAATCACCGGAGCACCACCGGGTTCTCTAAAACCCCGATCCCCTCGATTTCCAAACGCATCACATCCCCGGGCCGCACCGGGTGGATCCCCCGCGGGGTTCCGGTCCAGATGGTGTCGCCGGGCTCCAGGGTCATAAACGAGCTGATGAAGGCGATCAGGTCCGGGATGCGATGGATCATCCGCGAGGTGTGCCCTTCCTGGACCAGCCGGTCGTTCACGTAAAGACGCAGGGCCAGGTTGTGAGGATCCGGGATCTCATCGGGGGTCACCCGCCACGGCCCCATCGGGCCGAAGGTGTCCTGCCCTTTGGCCCGGACCGGCGGGCGGTAGAAGTTGCCGACGAAATCCCGGGCGGTCACGTCGTTGCCGATGGTGTAGCCCGCGATCACATCCCAGGCGGCCTCGGGGCGGACGTTGCGGCAACGGCGTCCGATGATCACCACCAGTTCCACTTCGCCGTGGAGGAAGGTCACCCCCTTCGGATAGATCACCGGGGCTTTATGGCCGATCCATGTGTTCGCCGGTTTGAAGAAAAGCGCCGGCTCCTCGGGAGGCGCCACCTGGAGCTCCTCCGCGTGCTCCGCGTAGTTCAGGGCCAGCCCGATGGCCTTCCCCCCGGGCGGGACGGGGGGAAGCCACACCACCTGTTGCGGATCGAAGGCCCGCCCCTCGGCCACCAGCCATCCCTCCTCCGTGACCTGTCCCTCCCAGATCCGTCCGTCTGCAGCAAACCGGGCGATCCGCATGCGCCGCCTCACACGCGTCGGATCTGCTCCGGGCTTAACCGGGCTTTGGCCGCCTCTTTCTGATAGCCCAGCCATTTCAGGAGATCATTGATCCCTTTGGTCCCTCCGCTGATGAAGAGGGCGGTGAGGACCATATCGATCCATCCTGCCTCGATCCCGAAAGGCCGCAACGCCCGGATGGGCGTGAGGGCCGCCAGGATCAACCCGTAAACCAAGGCGATCCCTGCATATACCTGTCGTTTGCGCTCCCCGAGCAGAGGGTCCAGATAGGGGTCCAGCAGCTCCAGCAGCTGTTGCAGGGCAAATCCGGCCACGAATACGGGCCCCAGGGCCATCGCCAGGGCATCCAATGAGAGCCTCCTTGATCGGATTGTTGAAGGACCCGCCTCCTGATCCCGAGAAGGCTTTGAGGGCTGGGAAGGTCAGATTGGATGGCTTGCCCCGCTCTTCCCTCGCCTTTCCCCTTTCAGTTAGGAAACCCCATGTGCAACTTTCCCGGGCTTGGGGCGCTGGGGCTTCAGGTTTCCCTCGCCCTCTATGAACCCCTTCGGATAAAGTTGCACACGGCGTTAGGGAGGAACGGATAGGATCCTCCTGCCTATTCGATCAGGCCATATCCTTTCAGCACCTGGCGCAGCCGCTCGACGTTCTCCGGCCGCATGGGGGCCAGGGGCAGGCGGACCTCCGGCGAGATCTTTCCCATCATCCCCAGGGCCGTCTTGGCGGGGACCGGGTTGGTCTCGATGAAGAGGGCGTCGTTGAGGGGCAACAGTTCATAGTGAAGATCCTGGGCCTCCCGCCAGCGGTCGGCGGCCACCAGATCGTAAAGCCGGGCCACCCGGTCGGGCAGGACGTTCCCGGTAGCGCTCACATATCCGGCCCCGCCGATGGCCAGGACAGGGAAGCAAAGGAGCTCGATCCCGGAGTAAACCCGGAACTCTCGTCCCATCCGGTGCAGCAGCCGGTTGATGTGCTCGAAGTCCTTATTGGCCTCTTTGATCCCGATGATGTTCGGACATGCCTCCCGCAGCCGGGCCACGGTTTCGATCTCCAAATGGACAGCGGTGCGCCCCGGGATGTTATAGAGGATCACCGGGAGATCCACTCGCTCCGCGATCCCTTCGAAATAGCGAAAGAGCCCCTCCTGGGAGGGCCGCACGTAATACGGAACGACCACCAACAGCGCGTCAACGCCTGCCTTCTGGGCCGCCTCGGAGAGACGGACGGTCTCTTCGTAGTTATTGGTTCCCGTCCCTGCGATCACCGGAACCCGTCCCCGGGCCACCTCGACGGCCAGTTGATAGAGGCCCGCGCGCTCCTCGAAGGTCAGGGCGCTGGGCTCCCCGGTGGTCCCGGTGATCACCAGGCCGTGGGAACCCGAGGCGATTTGCCATTCGATGAGACCGGCGAAGGCCTCCCAATCTACCGCGCCATTCCGGAAGGGCGTGACTAAGGGCACCAGCGAACCCCGAAGGCGATCGGCTTCTTTCATCACGAGTTTCCTCCATCCCCGGATGCCAGGCGTTGATAGCGGCCCTGGAAGTAGAGCAGGGGAGATCCCTCCCGCAGGATCCCTGCGTCTTCCACCAGACCGAGATAAATGGTGTGATCACCTCCCCAATACGTTCCGGCTACCGTGCAGTCCAGATAAGCGAAGGCATCCTCGAGGATTGGCGCGCCGGTCACCGCCACCCGGTGAACAATCCCTTCGAACCGATCAATCACCGGGATCCGCCCGGCGAAACGTTCGGAGAGCAGTGCTTGATCTTCTGTTAGGAAGTTCACCGCAAAACAACGCCCCTTCTGAAGCAGTGCCTCGCTCCGGCTGTCATTCTGGATACAGACCAGGACCAGCGGCGGGTTCATGGATACGCTGGTGAAGGCCGTGGCGGTGAGGCCATGGATTTGATCATCCGCCCGCATCGTCACCACCGTCACGGTGCTCGCCCACCGCCGCATCACCTGACGTAGCTGTTCGGGTGGAACGGGCATGAACAGCCACCTCCGTCGGAGAGGATGATAGGACGTTAGGACCTGAGGAGCTCCCCAGGTAGGCAGTCTGGAGGGTGGGATCGGCGAGGAGCTCGGCGGCCGTTCCCTCCCGCACGATCCGGCCGGTCTCCATCACGTAGGCGCGATCGGCCACCCGTAAAGCCTGGCGAGCGTTCTGTTCCACGAGCAGGAGGGTCAGGCCCTGTTCCCTCAGGGCGCGAAGGATCCGAAAGAGCTCCTGGACCAGCAGCGGGGCGAGGCCCAGGGAGGGCTCATCCAGGAGCAGCATCCGGGGTCGGGCCATCAACCCACGCCCGATGGCCAGCATTTGCTGCTCACCTCCGCTAAGGGTTCCGGCCATCTGCCGTCGCCGTTCCCTTAGGCGAGGAAAGAGCTCAAAGACCCGTTGCAGGTCTTCCTCTACGGTCTTCCGCTCCCCTCGACGAAGGCGCAGATAGGCCCCCAGGCGGAGGTTGTCTTCTACGCTCATCGAATTGAAGAGCTGGCGTCGCTCTGGGATCTGAACCAGCCCCAGGGCTACGATCCGTTCCGGGGGCCATCCGGTGATCTCTTGTCCATCGAACCGGATCCATCCAGCCTTTGGGCGTAGCAATCCGCTGATGGATCGCAATAAGGTCGTCTTCCCCGCGCCGTTTGCTCCAATCGCGGCCACCACTTCCCCAGGATTTACATGTAGGGAAACCCCGTGGAGCGCTCGGACCGGTCCGTACGATACTTCCAGCTTTTCAACCTCGAGCCGCATCCCACACCTCGTCTTCCTCGCCCAAATAGGCGGCGATCACTCGGGGATCCTGGCGGATCGCCTCCGGCGGCCCCTCGGCGATCAATCGACCGTAATCCAGGACCGCGATCTCATCCGCCAAATCCATCACCAGGCTCATATCGTGCTCTACCAGGAGCACAGTCATCCCTTCCGCGTTCAGGGAATGGATCAGCTCCGCCAGGCGGGTCTTTTCCATCGGGTTCAGACCCGCCCCGGGCTCGTCCAGGAGCATCAGCTGAGGGCCGGCGGCCAGGGCGCGAGCGATCTCCAGGACCCGTTGCAGACCCAGCGGCAGGCTTTCCGCCGGGCGATCCGCCCATTCCGCCAGCCCCACCCGCTGCAGGATCGTCCGGGCTCGGGCCTCCGCTTCTTCCTCTTCATGCCGCATCCGGGGAGTTCGGAGGATCGCTCCAAGAAGACCGCTTCGGCTGTGGCGGTGCCCACCGACCAGCACGTGCTCCAGAACCGTCATACCGCGGAACAACTGGACGTTCTGGAAGGTTCGGGCGATCCCCAGGGCGGCGATCCGATAAGATGGAAGCCCGACAATGGAGCGTCCCTGGAAGCGGATGTCGCCGGAAGTGGGGCGAAACATCCCGGTGATCAGATTGAACAGGGTGGTCTTCCCCGCCCCATTCGGGCCGATCAATCCCTTGATCTGGCCCGGCCGGACACGGAGGGAGACATCCATCAGGGCCATCAAGCCGCCGAAGGCCTTTGAGACGCGAATGACCTCCAGCAATGGCTCCCTCGCAACACTTTCCGTTCCGTCTCGACGGATGGAGAGCATCATTCTTGTTCCTCGAACCAACCCTCAAATTAGGGGAGGGAATGCTATCGAAGGTGTAGACGTGGTCGGCCTCGAAGCCAGCGCAGCCCTCCCGTGGTCAGGCCTTCCGGCAGGAACATCATGATCAGCACCAGGATGATACCGAAAGCGATGGCCTCGAATTCCCCCTGGGCGTTCGGGATCACTCGATGCAACTGAGTGCGCAACGCCTCTTGAACCAGCAGGACGGCTAGCGCCCCAAAGGGTGCACCCCAGATGCTGGCCATACCTCCTACAGCGGACATCACCACGAGCTCCAGCGATGGGCCAAAACCGAAGGTGGCCGGGATCACCGTCGTTTGAAAATGGGCGTAAAGGCTCCCGGCCAGGGCCGCCATTGCCGCGCTCAGGCCGAAGATCTGCGCTTTGTAGCGGGGAACGTCCACCCCTACGCTCTCCGTCGCCATCTCGCTGCCATGGATGGCTCGCAACGCCCGTCCCACGCGGGAGTGGACGATATTGAGGCCGAGGGCGATCGCGCCGAAGGCGAAGAGCCAGACGAGGAAGTAATAGCGCCAGGCCGGCCACAGATCGAGCTCGCTTAGGCGCAAACGGGAGATCCCCTGGATCCCATCGAACCCACCGGTCAGGTTGAGATGAGGCAACCCTACATTCTCGCGCAACAAGATGTAGACCACGATCCCCAGGCCCAGGGTAGCCATCGCTAAGTAGTGACCCCTCAGCTGCAAGATGGGGCGTCCGATTCCATAAGCGACCAGTCCCACAAGAAGAGTCCCGATGAACATCACCAGCCATGGCCACCACCAGGCCTCTGTCAGCACAGGTGGAATCCCCAGGGCTCGGGCCCGCACGGTCATGATGGCGGAAAAGAAGGCGCCCATCCCGTAGAAGGCGGCCTGCCCCAGGGAGACCTGTCCGGCGTAACCCATCAGGAGGTTCAGACCCACCAGGATGATGGTGAACAGGCCAACCCGGATCATGGTGTCCAGAGTCAACAGGCCGCCCGTAAGGGCTGGCAGCGAGAGACCCGCCGGTCGGAAGGCCTCGAGCCCCCCAATGGCGAGAATCAGCGGAAGGCCGATGGCGAATCCGATAACGTTCAGTGAAACTCCCGTTCGGCGCATTACCCTCCTCTCAGGGGGACTTTTTAGAAGCCGCGCAGCGGACCTTTCCCTCTGGTTTTTTGAGCCGGGCCGGGTTCGTTTCCGGATTCAGGCCCGCTCCACCTCTGCCTCTGCTCCTGCAAAGCCCTGGGGTTGAAGCAGCAAGACCAGGATCAGAATCACAAAGGCGAAGAGATCTTTGAAGCCCGCCACGGTGACCCCTGCCCACAGGTTCTCCAGCGCGCCCAGGAGAAGACCCCCCAGGACGGCTCCGGGAAAGCTCACCAGCCCACCCATAATGGCCGCTACAAAGCCCTTCAACCCCAGCTCCAACCCCATATCGTAGGTCGCCCGGGTCACCGGCCCCAGGACAATCCCGGCGATCGCGCCCAGCGCAGCCGCCATTCCGAACGCCAGGGTGCTCATGGTATCCACCGGGATGCCCATCAGCCGGGCCGCCAGGCGGTTGACCGCGCACGCTCGCATCGCCTTGCCAATCGTGGTGCGCCCGAAAAACAACCCGAGGGAGAGGACGGCTGCGATCAGCGTTCCTGCGATCCACAGACTCTGAGCCTTCACTCGCACTCCGCCGAAACGAAAAGTGGGGTCTGAAAGATTTAGGGTGGTGAAAGAGGGCAGGACCTTCGCGTAGGGCCCCCACAGCAGGAGGGCGGCTCCCTGAAGGGCGAGATAGACGCCGACGGTAATGATGATCCGGGTCAGGGGGGAAGCGCGACGCGCCGGATACAGGGTAAGCCGCTCGATGGCGATCCCCAACATTCCGACGATCCCCACCGCCAGGAGTGCGGAAAGGGCTAAGCGAAGGCCCGGGGCAGGGGGCCACTTCTGCTCATAGAAGAACGCCGTGAGCATCGGACCCAACATCACGAAGGCGCCCTGGGCGAAGTTGATCACCCCCATCACCCGATAGACCAGGACGAAACCCAGGGCGACCAGCGCATAGATGCTCCCCCCGCGTAAGCCGTCCAGAGCGAACTGGAGATATTCCAAAGTTCCGAAACCATGGCGCCGGCCTAACAGGGCCAGAAAAATCACCAGCCCCAGCGTTGCAGCCGCGATCCCCCAGCGCCTCGCGAACTGAACTCGTTCCCTCCAGGTCCATTCCCGGATCATTGCGAACGCCCCTCACTTCTCTGGCCTGAGATCTTCGACGTGGAGGCCGCCTTCCTGACGGCCTCCACGCCCCACTGATCCCTCCCTCTTCTCCACCCTCGGCCCCACAGGCCGAGCGGAGAGGCTCAGGGCATGTGATCCTGCCCCACTTCACTTCCATTGATCTTTGGGAAGGATCTGGAACTTTCCGTCCTTCACTGTAACCATCATGAAATCGGTGTAATTG
Organism: Chloroflexota bacterium; assembly: GCA_030550075.1. GTDB lineage: Bacteria > Chloroflexota > Anaerolineae > Thermoflexales > Thermoflexaceae > Thermoflexus. The sequence goes on from JAUQQB010000023.1 coordinate 13,454, forward strand.
AACCCCAGGTGATCCGTGGAGCTCAGGTTGAAGAGACCGTGCGTGCCCGGGAAGTTCTTAATTTCGGTTTCCAGGGCCTGTCGAGCCTTCGCTCGCTGGTCAGCCAGGGACAGGCCATCGGGCAACGTCTTCAGAGCGGCCAGGGCCCACTGCAGCGCATCATAGGCGTGACCCGCGAAGGTGCTGATGGGCTCCCCTTTTGTGAAGTCCTGGTAGGCCTTCACGAAATCCAGGTTCAGCTTCTTCACGGGATCCGTATCCGGCAGCTGATCGGCCACCAGGATCTTGCCGCAGGGCATGACCGTGCCCTCCGCCGCCGCGCCGGCGTTCTTCATCAGGTCCGGGCTGCATGAGCCGTGGCCGTGGACAATCCGGATCTCCGGCAGGGCATCGCGGACAGCGACGTTAACCAGCGCCGAGGCCGGCGGGATGGAACCGATCACCACCGCCTGGCATCCGCTGGCCTTCACCCGCTCCACCTGGGGGAACTCCGTCGCCGTGCGCTCGAAAGCGTCGCCGTAGACGATCTCGATGCCTGCCTGGGGGAAGATCGCCTGAGCGCTGGCGAAGGTGTCCTTCCCGTAAGCGGTGTTCTCATAGAGGTGACAGACCTTCGTAACCCCCACGGCCTTCAGGTAATCGGCCTGCTTCTGGGCGGAGTGAAGATTCTCAGGGACCGGCTTGAAGATCCATTCGCGCATCTTCTTTGTCTCAGGGTCTTCGATGATGGAGCGCGCGGAGGCCATGGAAATCATCGGCGCTTTGGCTTCCGTGGCGATAGGGACCATCGCCAGGCTGGGGCCGCTCAGGGTGCCGGCCACCAGGACCACCACGCCCTCCTGTTCGATGAGGCGCCGGGCGACGCTGGCCGCCGTGTCGGTTTTGCTTTCGTCGTCGAAGATGAGGATCTGCACCTCATGGCGCACCCCATCCGGCCCGACGATCCCTCCCTGGGCCTTCAGCTGCTCCTGAACCAGCTGGGCGGTGTTGCGTTCCGGGATGCCCAGGCTGGCCCCGGGCCCGGTGATGGAGGCGATGAAGCCAATCTTATAAGGGCTCCCGACTTTCGGTGCCGGCGTGGGGGTGGGGGGAGCAGCAGGTGCAACGGTTGGGGTGGCCGCAGGGGGTGGAGTAGGCGTAGGAGCGGCGCACGCTGCTAGCAGAACAACGATCAGGACAGTCGACAGCCACCCATGGCGATTCATAGGCCCCTCCATTTAAAGGATCACCCGCTATGGAATACCGCGGGAACGCTCCCTCAGTCATGGTCGCTTTCACAAAGCGTGCTGGGTTGTCTTCATAGTTCCCCGCTCCAGCTGATCAACTTCCCAGCTGGGGATTCATAGGTATAAGGCGCTGGAGGTCCTTTATTCGTAACTATTCAGCCGTTCTACCGCAGTGTCTATACGGATCTAGGCGGTTTCCTCCTGGGGGCTTTTGGGGCCGAGCCGCGCGCCGAAGGCGCG
>JAUQQB010000024.1 GCA_030550075.1 Chloroflexota bacterium
CCCACGGCCCAAAGGGCCGTGGGGAGGGGGGATAAAGGGGGGTGGGGCCATTGGCCCACACCATCTCACATCCTCAAAACAAATCTGGATGAAGCACTACGAACAGGAAAGACCCTATTTGTAGTCGGGCACGGGGCGAAGCGGAGTGCCCGTTATAGGCGTTCCCAAAAAGGACAGGGCACGAGCTTGCACTACTATGAACAGGTTTTTTGGAGGACGCGTCTCCCAATGCGCCGATGCTCAGATTTGGAGACGAGTTCGCAATATAAAGAAAAGACAGGGAAATCCGGATGATTCTGCGCGATAGATGGAGGGCCGTGGAGAGCGCTCCGGTGGCAATGCGGTGGGGAGCGACCATCCTCTGGATGCTGGGGATCTTCCTCCTGTCCGCCCAACCGCATCTGCCGCAGGCGCCGGAGCCATGGCTCGACACGCTGCTCAAGAAAACCGCCCACGGGCTGGAGTATGCAATCCTGGCGGTTCTGGCGCGCTGGACCCTTCAGGCGCATGAGGTGCCCCATGCCGGTCGATGGGCGTGGGGGTGGGCGGTTCTTTACGCTCTCACCGATGAGGCGCACCAGGCGCTGGTCCCCGGTCGACATCCGAGCGGCGGGGACGTGCTGATCGACGGCCTGGGGGCGGCGATTGGGCTGTGGGTCCGAAGGGAGATCCTTAGGGCGTGGAGGGTTTCGATAAGATCGAGATAGCCCCCATTGGGGGACGGGACATGCGATTCAATGGGGGCGGAGGCAGGGCCTGAAGGATGACGAAGAGGTTCTCCTGCCGGCATCCCACAAGGAGAGCGCGAAGATGCCCCGGCTGAACCACGTGGCGATTGTGGTGGAGGATCTGGAGGCGGCATTGCCGTTCTTCCGGGATCTCCTGGGACTGCCTCTGGCACGGGTGGCGGATGTGCCTGAGGAGGAAGTCCGGGTGGCCTTCTTCCCGATGGAAGGCGGGGAGATCGAGCTGGTTCAACCGACGACTTCCGAATCCGGGGTCGCTCGTTTCCTGTCCCGCCGGGGACCAGGATTACATCATATCTGTGTTGAGGTGGAGGATCTCGAGGCGACGCTGGAGCGGCTGCGGTCAGCAGGGATTCAGCTGATCCACGAGGCCCCTCTGATGGGGAGGGATGGGACCCGGTATGCGTTCATTCATCCGAAGAGCGCCTTCGGGGTGCTGGTGGAGCTCTATGAGCGACCCCGGGCGGGGACTTGATCTACCCTGTCTGCTTCGTAACTCGGGGCTTGGGTCAGAGCCTTCGGCTCCCACCCCTGATCTTGATAGGAGTTACGCGGCTGGTTTTCTCCTGGGGGTTTGGGGGGAGTCACGCGCCTTCGGCGTGCGACTCCCCCCAAAATATATTTAATCCCCCCTCCCCACGGCCCTTTGGGCCGTGGGGAGGGGGGATAAAGGGGGGTGGGGCCATTCTACCTCTTCTCGCGAGCCCCGAACTGCGTAACTCCTACTTGAAAAATCTTTCGGCGCGGATAGGGAATGCGTCCCGCATACGGGCAAAAATGGGAGCCATAAGCGGAAGCGGGATGGTGATCCTGGATGGCCGGGTGATCAACGATCGGTTCCCCGGGATCGGGCGCTATGCCTACCGGTTGCTGGAGGCGCTCCTGAACCTGGAGCCGGATCTGGAGATCATCCTGCTCCACACCCCTGCGTTGCCGAATCGACGCTGGGATCTGGAGCGCCTGGCGGAATCGCCTCGTCTTCGTCTGGTTCCGGTTTCCATTCCCCCCTTTCATCCGGCGGAGCATGGGATCGTTCCCTGGCTGCTACGCCGGTGGCCGAAGGCTCTGATTCACATTCCTCATTATGCGGTTCCTGTGGGGCTGCTCGCCCGATCCAGCCCGCTTGTGGTGACCTTACTGGATCTGATCCCTCTGCGTCTGCCCGAGGCCTGGTCCGCCTTTCAACGCATGGTTTATCGTCTGTGGCATCGTATGGTCCTCGCCCGCGCGCGAGCGCTCTTTTTCCTCTCTGAGGCCACTCGCCAGGATTTCCTGCACTTCTTCGGCCCCCTTCGGGGGCTGGCCATTATTACTCCGGCTGCCGCCGATCCCCAGTACACCCCTCGCCCGTTGCAGGAGGTTATGGCCGTTCGACGGCGTTACGGCATTCGATCCCCATATGCTCTTTATGTGGGCATCAATAAGCCGTCCAAGAACCTTCCCCGATTGCTGGAAGCCTGGCGGAGGGTTCGGTTCCGCTGGCGCACCGACAGGGATTCCCCCGTCCTGATCCTGGCCGGGCCGTGGGATCCCCGGTATCCATTGAGGGTGGGAGAGGGCGTTCAGCATATTGGGATGGTGTCGGAGGAAGAGCTGCCCGCGCTTTACACCGGCGCGCGGCTCTTTGTTTTCCCCTCGTTATGGGAGGGATTCGGCCTGCCGGTCCTTGAAGCCATGGCCTGTGGCGCCCCGGTGGCCTGTTCGGACATCCCGGCGCTGCGGGAGGTTGCGGGGGAAGCCGCCCGGTTCTTCGATCCGTGGGATGTGGAGGCGATGGCGCTGGCCATTGCGGCAGCATGGGATCAGGCGGAGGATCCGGCATGGCGCGCGCAGTGCCGGGCGCGGGCGGCCCGGTTCTCCTGGGAAGAGACTGCGCGGCACACGCTGGAGGTGTATCGAACGGTGAGTGGTTACGGCTCGTAAGCCATGTTCCAGGGGAAATCCCGCCGACCGCCATCCCCCAGGGGTCAGTTTGGGATCGGGAAAAGGGCCTTCAGCGCTCCAGCCCAACCCTTCTGGATCTCCTCGCTGCAACTTCGGCTTCTTCCGCCCCCTGATTGTATCAGTGTTCGCCCGAAAAGCCGAGGCCACCTCTTCATTGTGCGTATCTGAGGGGGAAGGTAGGTCCATGCCCTGGACTCGAGAGGAAGTCTTGACAAACGATTGATTCTGATTAAAATCAAAAGTAGATCGTTCGAAACAAATCGAAACCCCATGATTCGATTCCCTCATGAACGACGGCAGGCGATCCTGCGGATCCTGGAGGAGGAGGGGCGGGTTTCAGTAGCGGATTTGAGCCGCCGGTTCGCTCTTTCCGAGGTAACGATCCGCAAGGATCTGGCGTGGCTGGAAGCCCAGGGTTTGCTGATCCGCACCCATGGGGGGGCATTGCCGGCCGACCGCAACCCGGCGGAGCTGGCCTTTGAGGTGCGAGAGCGTCTGAATCGGGAGGAGAAGCTGCGGATCGGTCAGGCGGCGGCCTCGCTCGTGCAGGATGGGGATAGCATTGCCCTGGATGCCAGCACGACTGCGATGTATCTGGCTCGCTTCCTGCGGGATCGCAGGGAGCTAACGGTTGTCACGAACGGCATTCGGGTCGCGATGGAGTTCGCCGGCCGGCCGGGCATTACCGTGTTAATGCCTGGCGGCACACTGCGCTGGGAAGCCTTCTCGCTGGTGGGAGCATGGGGCGAGGATATCCTGCGTCGGGTTCACATTGAGAAGGCCTTCGTCGGCGCGAAGGGCTTAACTCTGGAGGAAGGGCTGACTGATGTGAATCCCGAAGAGGTTCGTCTGAAGCATGCGATTGTGGAAGCGGCCAAGGAAGTCATCGCCATTGTGGATCACACGAAGTGGGGTCGGGTTGCGTTCGCCACGTTCTGTCCTCTGGATCGAGTCCGGCTGGTGATCACGGATAACCAGGCGCCCCCTGATATGGTGGAAGCGGTTCGACAGCGCGGCGTGGAAGTCTGGCTGGTCTGATTCCATCATCCTGGACCGGAGGGGCTTTGATGGCGCGGCGGCGTTCCTCGAAAACCCATGGGCATCGAGTGTGGTATATCCCGGATGGCTATCTTCCCCCTCTGACTTCCGGGCAGGTTGACCTGGTCAGTCATGAGTCCTTATGTCTCCTTAATCCTTCCACAAAGGAAGCCCACGTTACACTGACGGTGTATTTCGAAGATCGTGAGCCGATCCGTGGGATTTCCCTCAGGGTTCCTCCGGAACGCACCTGGCATGTCCGGTTAGACAATCCCGAGCATCTAAGCGGCCATGTCCTTCCCCGTGGAGTCCCCTATGCCCTGAAGGTAGAGAGCGACGTGCCGATCATCGTTCAGCTCTCACGGATGGATGTGACCCAGCCGAACCTCGCACTGATGACCACGATGGGGTATCCCGTGGAATAGGGAGGGGCGATGGCTTCCCCGATTCTGATCCTTCGCAACCTTTACAAGGCGTTTCCCGGAGTGCAGGCACTGGCCGGGGTTTCGCTGGATCTATATTCGGGGGAAGTCCATGCCCTGGTCGGGGAGAACGGGGCGGGGAAGTCCACGCTGATTAAGATCGCGGCGGGGGTTTATGCCCCGGATGCAGGGGAGATCCTCTTTGAAGGTCGGCCGGTGCGATTGGAAGGCCCCCGACATGCGGCAGCGCTGGGGATCGCCGTGATTCATCAGGAGCCCTACTTGTTCCCCACGCTCTCGGTGCTGGAGAACCTGTTTGTGGGCTTCCAGCCACGCCATGGGCCGCTGGGCCTGGTGGACTGGCGGACGATGGCACGGCGAGCGGAGCTGGTGTTTCATGAGCTGGGGATTTCGCTGCCGCTGGATCTGCCTGCTGGAGATCTGAGCGCGGCCCAGCAGCAGCTTCTTCAAATTGCTCGGGCACTTCTCCAGGATGCCAAGGTCCTGATCATGGACGAGCCCACCTCCTCGCTTTCCCAGCGGGAAGTCCAGACCCTCTTCGAAATCGTCCGTCGCTTGCGGAGCCGCGGCGTAGGGATTCTGTATATCTCTCATCGTCTGGAGGAAGTTTTCGCACTGGCCGACCGGGTGACAGTGTTACGAGACGGCCAGTGGGTGGGCACCTATCCGATCACCGCGGTCACACCGGAGACGCTGATCGCCCGGATGGTTGGCCGCGAGCTCACACAGCTTTTCCCGCATATCCCCCATCCTCCTGGTGAGGTCCTGCTGCGAGCTCATAACCTCTGCCGTTCGGGTCTCTTCGAAGGAATCTCGTTTGAGATCCGAGCGGGAGAGATTGTGGGGATGGCTGGCCTGGTAGGTGCTGGCCGCTCGGAGGTGGCTCAGGCGATCTTTGGCATTCTCCCCCTGGATGCAGGCTTTGTCGAGGTGAACGGGCACCGAATCATGCCTCGTGCGCCGTGGGAGGCCATGGCCGCCGGTATCTTTTACATCCCGGAAGATCGCCATCGCCAGGGGGTTGTGGCCCCGCTTTCGGTTCGGTCGAACCTAACGCTCGCTATATTGCAGCGGTTGACTCGCTTCGGGTTGATCGATGAGCGGGCAGAGCGGGCTCTGGCCCAGACTTATCGAGAACGCTTGCGGATTCGGATTGCAGATCTGGAGCAGCCAGTGGGCACGCTCTCCGGTGGCAATCAGCAGAAAGTGGTCCTTGCCCGCGGGTTAGCGACCCGGCCCCGGGTGCTGATCCTGGATGAGCCCACGCGAGGCATCGATGTGGGAACCAAGGCGGAGATCCATCGATTAATGGATGAGCTGGCCGCCCAGGGAATGGGGATCCTGATGATCTCTTCTGAGCTGCCGGAGATCCTGGGGATGTCGGACCGCATTTTAGTGATGCGGGCGGGCCGATTGGTGGGCGAACTGCAGCGGGATGAGGCGAGTCAGGAACGGATTATGGCGCTGGCCATGGGGTTGGTTTCCGGAAATGGCCATAGCGATATCGGGACGCGGAGGGAAAGCGCATGAAATGGAGGGGGCGGGAGCCGTTTCTGCTGATCATTAATGGGCTGCTGATGGCTATCCTGACAGCCACCACCCCCTTTCTTCTGCGCCGGGATGTAGCGGGGGCAGTGGCTTTAGACCTGAGCGCCCTTCGGCTCTTGCTGGACAACTACGCGGCTACCTTCATCGGGGCGGTGGGGATGACTCTGGTCATCCTGGCCGGGCAGATCGATCTCTCCGTGGGCTCCGCCCTGGCGCTTTGCGCGGTGGTTGCCGCTCAGGTCTCTCAAATGGGGTGGCCGGTCCCCCTGGCTTTTCTGGCTCCTATTCTGGTGGGCACGCTGATCGGTTTGGTGAACGGGACCATCGTGGCTTATGGCCGGATTCACGCCATTCTGGTCACGTTAGGGATGATGACGATCCTCCGTGGCCTGGTCGTTCATCTGGTCCCAGCGGGGTGGGTGGCGACCAGCGATGCTTTCAAGGCCGTGGGGCTGGCGCGGCCGTTGGGGATTTCCACGTCGATCTGGATCGCGGGGATCTTTGCCCTGATCATCGCGCTTCTAACGCGCTATACCCGCTGGGGGCGGGAAATTTATGCCGTGGGGAGCAATCCTCAGGCTGCAACCATCATCGGTATCCGTCCCCATCGGATCTGGTTTACTGTCCTGCTGTTCAACGGGTTCACCATCGGGCTGGCCAGCGCGGTGCATGCTTCTCGCTTCGGCGTGATTCAGAACAACATCGGACAGGGGTTTGAGCTGTTGCTGATCACGGCCGTGGTAATTGGAGGGACCAGCATCTTCGGGGGTTATGGAAGTGTGTGGGGGACTTTGCTGGGCGTGCTGTTCCTGGCCCTTGTCCGTTCGGCGTTGATCTATTTCCGCATACCGGCCCTCTGGGAGCAGGCAGTATATGGGGCATTCCTTCTGTTCGCCGTTGGCCTCGATATCGCCCGGACGCGGTCCTGGTCCCGGGCGTTGCGAGGAGGGGCCGCATGAGGGGGATGGCGGGCGTTCTGGCCCGTGGGTTGACCCGTGAGCGGATCCTGCTGGTCATTGTGGTGGGGCTGTTAGCGGTCATCGCCTACCTCACTCCCAAGTTCCTGACAGCCACCAATCTCCAGATCACTTCTCGTTATCTGGTGGAGGTGGGCCTGGTGGCCATCCCGATGACCATGATCATCCTGATTCGAGGGATTGATATCTCTGTCGGCTCAATCGTGGCTCTCTCCACCATTGTCCTGGGGTTCTCCTGGAGCGTTTATAAGGTCCCGATGGTGCTGGCTATTCTTCTCGCCCTGGTGGTGGCAACGCTGTGCGGCTTTCTGAATGGTCTGGCGATCACCCGGCTGCGGGTGCCGGACCTGGTGGTCACATTATCCACGCTGGCGATTTATCGGGGAATCGCGGAAGGCCTGGGCGGTGGAGGACGGGTCTATCTCTATGAAGATCCGCTGATGCGTTTTCTGGGCGAAGGGCAGATCCTGGGGGTTCCTGTGGGATTGTTTGTATTCCTTCCCGCTGTGGTAGGGGCTGGGGTGATGCTTGATCGAAGCGCCTGGGGACGATCGCTTTACGCCATCGGGCATAATGAGACAGCGGCTCGCTTCGCTGGGATTCGTGTCGATCGGATTCGATTGCTGGCTTATACCTTCTCCGGCCTGGCCAGCGGATGGAGCGCGGTTTTCCTGGCGGGGCGGTTGGGGACCGCTCGAGCTACTGCCGGGTTGGGGCTGGAATTTGAAGTGATCACCGCGGTGGTCGTGGGAGGGACCGCGATTTCCGGCGGTGAGGGAAGCATCTGGGGAAGTGCCCTGGGCGTGGTGATGGTCACTGCCTTGCGTAACGGGTTGAATTTGATCGGCGTGCCCTCGCCGATCCAGGCCATGATCATCGGCGCCCTGTTGATCCTTACTGTGCTCGTGAATGAGAACTTGCGGTTGCGAATCCGGGGATGGGTTCGGATTGCCCTGGCTCCCGCCCATGAGGCTGAGCCGGCACGCGCGGCCAATCCTTCCTCTTCTCAAGAAAGGAGGTGAACGTCCATCACTGCCAGATGATCTATCCTGTTTGCTGTACATTTAACTCCATACTCAGGAGGAGGGAGGTTGCCATGAAGCGTTTGTTGTCTTTACTGATTGCAGGGATGATGCTGGCGGTGATCATGGCCCAATGCGCGCCGACCCCCACGCCATCGCCAACGCCGCCGCCCGCGGCACAGCCGACGGCCACTGCCCCTGCTCCGGCCCCGGCCCCCTCGCCAACGGCCGCCCCGGCCCGGAAGTTCGTGATTTACCATGTGCCTAAAGCGGTGGGCATCGACTACTTCAAGTCAGCCAACCAGGGCATGGAGGAGGCGGCGAAGGAGCGGGGCGACGTCGAGCTCCATTATGAGGGCTCCATCAACGCCAGCGCGGAGGAGGAGATCAAAGTGCTGGAAGACATCATCACCAAGAAACCTGACGCCCTCATCGTCTCCGCCAACGATCCCCAGGCCCTGGTCCCGGTCTTGAAGCGGGCGATGGAAGCTGGCATCACGGTGGTGACCTATGATGCCGATGTGCTGCCGGAGGCCCGTATCTTCTTCATCAACCAGGCCACTTTTGAAGGGATCGGCAAGGCTCTGATTGACGAGGCGGCTAAGCAGGTTGGTCCGGAGGCTAAAATCGCGATCATCTCCACCTTCCCCACAGCCCCGAACCAGAGCCGCTGGGTGGAGGAGATGAAGAAGTATATGGCCCAGGCCTACTCCAAGATGCAGCTGGTGGACATACGTTATGGGGAGGATGATCAGGCCAAGAGCCGCCAGCAGGCCACGGACCTGATCGCTGCCCATCCGGACGTCCAGTTCCTCATCGTCCCGACCTCGGTAGGTTGCCCAGGCGTGGCCGATGCCCTCGAGGCGGCGGGCAAGGTCGGTCAAATCAAGATGACCTGTCTGGCCACTCCGAACGGGATGCGGGCCTACGTCAAGCGGGGCACCCTGGAGGCGTTCTATCTCTGGAACGTGGTGGACCTGGGTTATCTCGCGATGTATGTGACCCACGGCCTGCTGACCGGTGAGATCAAGCCTACCGACAAGGTGGTGAAGGCCGGTCGGCTGGGCGAACGGGAAGTGGGAGCGGATAACGTGATCCTGCTCGGCCCGCCTTTCCGTTTCGATAAGGACAACATTGATCAGTTCAATTTCTGATCCACGAAGATCAGGGGAGGGCCGGAAGGCCCTCCCCTGATCCTGATAAGGGAGGAGGAAGGGTCATGACCAGTGCACCCGGGTATGAAGCCCTGGCGGAGACTCTGACCCGTCGAGGTGTGGATGTAGAGGCTGTCAAAGCATCCCTGAAGCGGCAGCGAATTGAGACACCCTCCTGGGGTTACGGGAATTCCGGCACGCGGTTTAAAGTGTTCGCGTGGCCGGGAGCAGCTCGGAATATCTATGAGAAGCTGGCGGATGCGGCCGTGGTGCATCGCTTCACTGGCGTCTGTCCCACGGTTGCGATCCATATTCCATGGGATAAGGTGGAGGATTGGGAGGGATTGAAACAATACGCCGCGGATCTGGGCCTTCAGATCGGGGCGGTCAACCCCAATTTGTTCCAGGAGGATGATTACAAGCTGGGAAGCGTTTGCCATCCAGACCCACGGGTACGGCGTCGGGCTGTAGAGCATATGCTGGAGTGCATTGAAATCGCGGAAAAAGTGGGCTCTTCCATTCTGAGCCTCTGGTTTGCCGATGGAACGAATTACCCTGGTCAGGATGATTTCCGGGCTCGCAAGCACCGGATGCTGGAGGCCCTGTCTGAGGTCTACCGGCGAATGCCGCCCGGGATGCGGATGTTGATCGAGTATAAATTCTTCGAACCTGCCTTTTACCATACAGATCTCGCCGACTGGGGTATGGCTTACGTCCTTGCCACCCATCTGGGCCCTCAAGCACAGGTCCTGGTGGATACCGGGCATCATCCTCAGGGGACCAATATTGAGCACATTGTGGCCTTTCTGCTAGACGAGGGCCGTTTGGGCGGTTTCCATTTCAATAACCGCAAATACGCCGACGATGATTTGATCGTCGGATCGATCAATCCCTTTGAGCTCTTTTTGATTTTCAACGAGCTGGTGGCTGCTGAACAGGATCCGCGGACCGCCGATACAGCGCGGGCAGTGGCCTATATGATCGATCAGTCTCACAACATCGAGCCCAAGATCGAGGCAATGATCCAGTCGGTGGTCAACATCCAGACCGCCTACGCAAAGGCGTTGCTGGTGGATCGGAAACAGTTGCGGGAGGCCCAGGAGGCCGGGGATGTTCTGGAGGCTCACCGGATCCTCCTGGAGGCCTATGAGACGGATGTGCGGCCGCTGCTGGCCCAGGTCCGCCTGGAGATGGGCCTGGATCCGGATCCTATCATTGCCTTCCGGCGGAGCGGATATGCAGAGAAAGTGGCGCGGGAACGGGGAATCGCTGTGGCGGCCAGTGGTTATCCAGGAGCATCATAGAACGATGGTCACGGGGCGAGCCTATCTCCAGTTTTCCTTCCTCGCGGGATTTTAATACAGATTGGTGTTTCTGGGAGGCAAAGCCGGATGCGAAGGCGTCTGGCTTTGCCTCCTGAACACTCCAAATATCGATACTGGGGAGGGATAAGGGATGCCGCGCAACCTCTGGAATGAGGCGGAGGCGGCGGGTTTAAGCGAGCTGGAATTGCTGGTCTACCGCTCCCGTCTGCTGGGGTCAGATCGAAGCGTGTGTAACATCTTTGGAGGTAACACCTCGGCCAAGCTGATGGAGCACGATTTCCGCGGACGCCCGGTGCGTGTGCTATGGGTGAAGGGCTCGGGCTCGGATCTGGCCACGATCACCTTGAAGGGGTTCGCAGCCCTCCGGCTGGATGATGTGTTGCCTCTGATGGAGCGGGAGAACCTCTCAGATGAGGAGATGGTGGATTATCTATCCCATTGCTACCTTAAGCCAGGGATGCCTCGTCCCTCCATTGAAACCCTGCTTCACGCTTTCATCCCGGCTCCCCACGTGGATCATACCCATCCAGATGCCATCGTCAGCCTGGCTACCTCCGAGAACGGCCCGGATCATGTGCGGCGGCTGTTCGGTGAGCGGGCGGTCTGGGTCCCTTATGTGCGGCCCGGATTCACGCTAAGCAAATGGATCGCCGAGGCGGTGCAGGCTAACCCGCGGGTCGAGTGTGTGGTGATGGCAAAGCACGGTCTGGTGACATGGGGAGGGGATGCCCGCTCGTGTTATGAGAGCACAATCCGGATTATCCAGGAGGCTGAAGATTACATCGCCGAGCGAGCGATGGGGCGGCGGATCTTCGGCGGGGTGCGTGTTCCCGCGCTGCCGGAGGACCAGCGCCGGGCGATCATGGCGGAACTGCTCCCAATTCTGCGGGGTGCGGTGAGTCGAACCCGCCGCCATATTCTCCGCTATGATGACGGCTCGGAGGTGCTGGACTTTGTGGGCAGTGAGCGGGCACGGGAAATCGCCATGGTTGGCTCCGCGTGCCCGGATCATCTGGTCCATACCAAACACTGGCCGTTGTTTATTGACTGGGACGGCTCCGATGTAGAGGGCTTAAAGGCTCGCCTGAAGGAGGAGGTTGAACGTTATCGCGAGGCTTACGTTCGGTATTTTGAGGAGAATCGGGGGCCTCAGGATACGATGATGGATCCTGCCCCGCGCATCATTCTGATCCCGGGGCTGGGGCTCATCGCCACCGGCAAGGATGCCTTCATGGCTGGGGTGGCCCGGGATCTCTATCATCGAGCCATCGCGGTCATGCGGGGGGCCACCGCGCTCGATCACTTCGTCTCGCTCACGCCGGCAGAAGCGTTTGCCGTGGAATACTGGCCGCTGGAGCTTTACAAGCTGACCCTGCGCCCGCCGGAGCGAGAGCTGGCGGGGCGCGTAGCGGTGATCACGGGGGGAGCCTCTGGCATCGGTCGGGCCACAGCCTACCGGATGGCCCAGGAAGGGGCTCACGTGGTGATCCTGGATATTAACCGGGAAGGGGCAGAGAACGTGGCGGCGGACCTGACGGCCCGCTACGGTGAAGGGAGGGGAATGGCTGTCCCCTGTGACGTTACCGATGAGGGCCAGGTCGCTGAGGCTTTCCGCCAGGTGGTTCTGACCTACGGAGGCGTGGATATCGTGGTCAATAATGCAGGGATCGCCCACTCCGCTCCAGTTACAGAGACGTCCACCGCCGATTGGGATCGTCTTTATCACATCCTGGTGCGTGGATATTTCCTGGTGGCCCGTGAGGCTTTCCGGATCTGGAAGGCCCAGGGAATCGGGGGGAGCATGGTAATCGTGGCTTCGAAGAACGCTCTGGTGGCAGGGAAAAATGCGGCGGCTTACAGTTCAGCCAAGGCCGCGGAAGTTCACCTGGCCCGGTGCTTGGCGGAGGAGGGCGGCGAGATCGGCGTACGGGTGAATGTGGTCTGCCCGGATGCGGTGATCCGTGGCTCCAGCATCTGGGATACGCGATGGCGCGAAGAGCGGGCTCGCACTTATGGCATCTCCCCAGAGCAGCTGGAGGAGTATTATCGCCAGCGCACCACCTTGAAAGTCAATGTCTACCCTGAGGATGTGGCTGAGGCCATTCTCTTCTTTGCTTCAGATCGTTCTGCGAAAACTACAGGGGGGATTCTGACGGTGGATGGCGGGGTTTCCACCGCCTATGTGCGATGAAGCAGATATCGGATAGAGGCCAATGGCGGAAGTCCGAATTTCGAGTTGGGGGTGCCCATGATCCGAATGATCGCTGTTGACATAGGGGCGGAAAGCGGACGGGTTATGCTGGGTTCCCTGGAGGGTGATTTTCTTTCGATTCGGGAAGCCTATCGTTTTCCTAACACCCCTGTGCAGGTTCCTGGAACCCTTCATTGGGATATCCTGCGTCTCTTCAATGGAATCAAAGAAGGGATTGTGCGGGCCGCTCGTGTCGCGGGAGGATCCATCGCGTCCATCGGAGTGGACACCTGGGGAGTCGATTTCGCCCTCCTGGATCGCCAGGGCAAGCTGATCGGAAATCCAGTTCATTATCGGGATCGGCGCACAGCAGGGATGATGGAGGAGGTCTTCCGACGGGTGCCACCCGAGGAAATTTATGCCCGCACAGGCATTCAATTTATGCCCATTAACACGTTGTATCAGCTATTTTCAATGGTCCGTCGTGGAGATCCTCAACTGGAGATCGCCCAGACGTTCCTGACAATCCCCGATCTTCTTCATTACTGGTTGAGCGGGGTAGCCGTTTGTGAGTTTACCAATGCGACCACCACGCAATGCTATGATCCCCTCCATCGCGACTGGGCCTGGGATTTGTTGAGGCGTCTGGAGATCCCCACTCATCTGTTTCCGGAGGTTCGCCCGGCCGGCACGGTGCTGGGACCGCTTCTGCCTGAGGTCGCCGATGAGATGGGCCTCTCCGGCGTGCAGGTGATTGCCCCTGCCAGTCATGATACCGGATCCGCAGTAGCGGCGGTTCCCTTCCAGCATCCTGACGCCGTGTATATCAGCTCTGGAACCTGGTCGCTGGTAGGGGTGGAGGTTCAAGCGCCGGTGATCCATGAACAGGCGCGGCGCTATAACTTCACTAACGAGGGCGGAGTGGAGGGAACTTTTCGATTGTTGAAAAACGTCATGGGCCTGTGGCTGCTTCAGGAATGCCGTCGAACCTGGGCCCGGAAGGCCGGGCTGCCTCTTGAGGAAGATCCAGGGTCCTCCAGGATCCATGCAATCAGTGGAACTCAACAGGCTTGGGACTACGAGGCTTTAGTCCGCCAGGCGGAGATGGCCCCGCCACTTCGCTCCCTGATCGACCCGGATGATCCCCGATTCCTTCCCCCAGGGGACATGCCAGCCCGCATTCAGGCGTTTTGTCGGGAGACCGGCCAGCCTGTTCCTGAAGAGCCCGGAGCGATCGTCCGCTGTATCCTGGAGAGCCTGGCTCTCAAATATCGATGGGTGATCGAGCGCCTGGAGGAGCTACTAGGGCGTTCGATCCCGGCGATCCATATCGTAGGAGGAGGGGCTCGAAATGCCGTGCTCTGCCAATGGACCGCGGATGCGACCGGGCGCCCCGTCCTGGCCGGCCCGGTGGAGGCCACCGCGATTGGGAATCTGATGGTTCAGGCCATGGCGTTGGGCTACGTTAGCAATTTGAGGGAAGCTCGTGAGGCGATCCATCGCTCATTTGCCCCTGTAATCTATGAGCCGCACTCTTCAGCAATGTGGGATGAGGCCTATGAGCGTTTTGTTGCCTCAATCCTCCCCTTTGCGGAAGGCTTCCAGCGGAGCCCCACGGAATAGCAACCTGCGCTAAACTCAATTCGGAATCCTTTCGGAGGCCGAGTTCCATGTCCATTCCCAGCCCGGCTTTTCGTTCGCGCATCCGGGAGGGCATGGGGAACGCAATTCTTCAGGAAGCCTTGCAGCGGGCTACCCACTCGTTCCTCGTAAGCCGCTCAAAAGCGTTTGCCGATCTCCCAGATGCCGAAGCGATCCGCGATCGCGCCCGGGCGATCCGTTCCCATACGATCGCCCATCTGGACCGCTACCTGGAGCAATTCGCCCATGAGGTAGAGCGACACGGAGGGAAGGTCTTCTGGGCGGCCACCGCTCGCGAAGCCTGCGATTACATCGTGAGCCTGGCGCGATCCCGGGGCGTCGCCATGGTCGCGAAAAGCAAATCGATGGTCAGCGAGGAGATCGGCCTGAACCACGCCCTGGAGGTGGCCGGGATCCGGGTGGTGGAAACGGATCTGGGGGAGTTCATCATCCAGCTGGCCGGGGAACGGCCCTCCCATATCATCACCCCAGCCATCCACAAACGTCGGGAGGATGTCTCACAGCTCTTCCAGAAGCACCTGGGGATGCCGCCCACGAATGAGATCCCGGAGATGACGGCCGCGGCCCGCCGCGCCCTGCGCCAGATCTTCCTGGACGCCCGGGTGGGGATCAGTGGGGTGAACTTCGGGATCGCGGAGACCGGGACCCTGGTGCTGGTGACCAATGAGGGGAACGGCCGCATGGTGACCACCCTGCCGCCGATCCATGTGGCCCTGATGGGCATCGAGCGGGTGGTGCCCACGTGGGAGGATGCCGAGATCCTGCTTCGAGTGCTGGCTCGCAGTGCCACCGGCCAGGCCCTTACCGCCTACACCTCCTTCCTGACCGGCCCCCGCCGCCGGGAAGAACCGGACGGCCCGGAAGA
>JAUQQB010000444.1 GCA_030550075.1 Chloroflexota bacterium
CTTCCCAACCTATGAAGCGCTGTGCATCATAGACTCGTTGCGAATTGCACGATGCTCGTGGGATTTGGGGTGCTGGGCTGGGAGCCTATGGCTCCCAGCCCAGCACCCTTTCTGTGGCCCATTAGACCGCAAGGAATGATCCCTTTGCAGGCCCTTTGTCCCTCTACCTCCCTCCCCATAGCCCCTTGGGCCGGAGGAGGGGGAAGAAGAAGATCTTTCGGGGGTTGAAGCAGGTTCGAAGGCCCCGCCCCAACCCCCGAAAACCCTACCCGCCCCATTGGATAGTACGCGACCGGTTGAATGGCGCAACAGATCTTCTAAAACCACCCCCCGATAAGCGCCTTCAGGAACTGCCCCGCCAGCTCGATGAACAAGATCGCCACCAGGGGGCTGAAGTCTAGACCGCCCACCGGGGGAAGATAGCTTCGCAAAGGATTCAACACGGGCTCTACCACGTTCGCCAGGAGGCGCCGGGCTGGATGCCATGGATCGAGGCCAATCCAGGATGTAAATACATAAAACACGATCAGAAGGACGTAGAGATTGACCAGTACGTCAATGAGGGAAATCAGAACTTCGGGCATCTCGCTTTCCTCAGCTCAAGAATTCGGTGGCGACCCCACCCGCTACCCAAAAATCAGGTTGGCCTTCCATGCGGCTTTCATAAGCGCGCAGCTCAATGGGGTGGACGCTCGCCGAAAATCGCCCGCCCCAGGCGGACCATGGTGGCGCCTTCCTCAATCGCCACCTCGAAATCATCCGTCATACCCATGGAGAGATGCTCCCAGGAGGCCTGGGGAAACCGCGAAGATAGCGCGTCCCGCAACATCCGCAGCCGGCGAAACACCGGTCGGACAGCCTCCGGATCCGGGGCGATGGGGGCCACGGTCATCAGCCCAAGGACCTCCAGGCCGGGCTGATCCAGGATGCGGGCAACCGCCTGAAAGAACGTCTCCCGCTGGGCTGCATCCTCCTCCCAGCGATGCAGGAGGAAGCCGTATTTGCTGGCCTCGCCGGAGACGTTGCACTCCAGGAGGACCCTCGCCCTCCGCCCCCGCTCCATGGCCAGCCGGCTGAGCTTCTCCGCCAGCGGCACGGAATCAACGGAATGGATCACTTCAAACAGGTCGAGGGCCCGTCGGGCCTTCCGCCGTTGCAGATGGCCCACCATATGCCACTGGATCGCGGCCTCGCCCCCCAGCCGGGCCCGCACCTGAGGGATTTTCTCCTCCGCTTCCTCCACCCGGTTCTCCCCAAAGATCCGCAACCCACATGCATAGGCTTCGACGATTCGCTCCGGCGGCACCGTCTTGGTCACGGCCACCACGGTGATCTCCATCGGATCCCGGCCGGCCCGACGGGCCGCGCGCGCGATCCGTTCCTGAACCTGTTCCCAGCGTTCCGCGATGGAGAGGCTCATACCGATGAAGCGACCTTTACTACCTTGATTTTGATCATCACACAGCCGGTCTCTGTTCGGAAGGGGTTAATGGGCCCCTCACTCCTTTCCCCTTTCCTCGCGGCCTTTCCGGCCGCGAGGAGGAGGATCCCATTGATTCCTGGGCTGGAGCGGGCGCCTTCAGCGCCCCGCCCAAAAACCCGGGGAAGAAGGTCAACCGCGGAATTCCTGTTCGATCGAGTTTGCGAGTCTGGGCCATGGCCCAGACCCCAGGGGAAGAAAAGTGGGATGGCGAGGCGGCTCGCCATCCCACCCCCCCCGAAGCTGAGGATCCGCCCCTTCACCCTTTGATCACCGCAATCGGTCGCAGCCGGGCCACCTTTTTCGCGATCCCTGCGTGGTGAACCACCTCGACGACCCGGCTGACATCTTTGTAGGCTTTAGGAGCCTCCTCCGCCAGGCCGGACATGGAGCCTGCGCGGACCACAATGCCCTGGCTCTCGAGCTCCGTCTTGAGCTTTTCCCCACGGATCTCCCGCTTCGCCTGGGCCCGGCTCATCACCCGGCCTGCCCCATGGCAGGTGCTGCCGAACGTTTGCGCCATCGACCCGGGGGTCCCCAGCAGCACATAGGAGGCGGTGCCCATAGAACCGGGGATCAGGACCGGCTGTCCGATGTCGACGTATTTCTTCGGTAGCCCCGGGGAGCCCGGGCCCCAGGCGCGGGTGGCCCCTTTCCGATGGACACATACCGTCATCCGCTGGCCATCGATCTCGTGGGTCTCGATCTTGCCCATGTTGTGGGCGATGTCGTAGACCTGCCAGACATCATAGGCGATGCCCTTCGGTTTGAGGACCTCTTCGAAGCTCTTGCGGATGTAGTGGGCCAGGATCTGACGGTTGCAGAAGGCGAAGTTCGCCGCACAGGCCATCGCCTGGAGATAGTCCTGCCCTTCCGGGCTGTCGATGGGCGCGCACATCAGCTCCTTATCCGGGAGCTTGATGCCGTATTTGTGGATCACCCGCTCGAAGCGCTGCAGGTAATCGGTGCAGATCTGATGGCCGAAGCCCCGCGAGCCGCAATGGATCTGCACCACTACCTGGCCTTCGAAGAGGCCCATCCGCTCCGCGCCCTCCGGATCGAAGACCTCATCCACCACATCGACCTCGATGAAGTGATTGCCCGCGCCCAGGGTGCCTAACTGATCCTTCCCCCGCTCCCTGGCCTTGGGCGTGGCCTTGTCCGGGTTGGCGTTCGGCATGCGGCCGAACTCCTCGGTGTGCTCCAGGTCCTCCGGCCGGGCGTAGCCATGACGCAGCGCCCAGCGAGCTCCCTCTGCCAGCACCTCATCCAGCTGTTTCGCCGTGAGGGGCACATGCCCCTCGGAGCCCACCCCGCTGGGACAGTTATAGTAGATCCGTGATGCCAGTTCCGAGAGGTGTGGCGTGATCTGTTCCTGAGTTAGGTTCGTAGCCAGCAGGCGAACGCCGCAGTTGGATACCACGAAGCCATTTGCAATGAAGTTGTGCTCAGGATGCCACACCGTGAAATCATACACCGCCTCGGTAT
>JAUQQB010000025.1 GCA_030550075.1 Chloroflexota bacterium
CCTCACACCGTTGAACATGGCGCCATCTGCGACACCCCGCGTCGCCACGGCCCCAAGCTGATGTTCGGGGGCAAGCGCATCGAGCCCGATATCATGCGCCCGGTCCTCGTCCGCCAGCCCGACGGCAGCCTGAAGAACGATTACAGCTACCGGACCCGGTTAATCATCTACGTAGGGTGGAATCCCTTCACCGCCACCCGCATCAACTACGAATCGCGCGGAACTGTGGAGGCGCGGCTGGCTGGAGCCCGGATCATCGTGATCGACCCCGCCTTCTCCAACACCGCCACCAAGGCCGACCGCTGGATCCCCATTCGGCCGGGCACCGACGCGGATCTCTTCGCCGCCATGCTGCGCTACATTCTGGAGAACCATCGGGACGACGATCCGTTCCGCCGCTATATTGACTGGTCCTTCAAGGAATACAGCCAGGGCTGGGAGGAATTCGAGGCCGCCTTCTGGAGCTGGTGGAACAAGAAGGATCCACTGAACGGCTTGCCTTATTTCTCACTGGAATGGGCAGCTGATCGGACCGGCATCGACGCGACGACCATTGCCGAGCTGGCCCATACCTTCGGGATCACCAAGCCCGCCGCCCTGGTGTGGGGGATGAACGGCATCGGCCACCACTACAACGGATACGTGGCCTCCATCCTGGGCACCGTTCTGAACGTCATCACCGGCAACATGGAGGTCCCGGGCGGGGCCATCGACACGGAGCTGGTCAAAAGCAGCAAGGGTGGGAAGGCCAGCGGCGGGGACTTCCTGAAGCGGGAGGTGACCCGCATCGTGAACGGCCGCGAGGTGAAAGGAAAGATCGAGGAACTTCACATGGATGGCTATGGGGATTGGCCGGCCGCATGGGACGATGTGGTCGGCGATTACCCGCGTCGGTTCCTCGAAGGCGTCACGCTGCGCTATGGCCCCTTCCGCGGACATCGCTATCCCATCAAGGCTTACATTCTCCGCACGGGGAATGTGGTGATCACCGGGTCGAACACCCAGAAATGGATTGAGGCTCTCACGGCCAAGGATGAAGCCGGCAACTACAAGGTTGAGCTGGTCGTTTACATTGACACGCCTTTCCTGGAGACCGGCCTCTACGCCGATGTCGTCCTTCCCGAAGCCAGCTACCTGGAGCGGATGAGCCTGTCGGACATCTATCCGGCTCACCCCGTGCTTTACCTGCGGGACTTCGTGATCCGGCCCCTCTATGAGTCGAAGACCCCTTATGAGATCTGCTGGGCCCTGGCCCGCAAGCTCCATGAGAAGGGGGATCCGGATATCCAGCCTAAGGACTTCTGGGAGAAATATCCGACCGAGGAGGACTTCTGGAATGAGGCCCTGAAGGTCGCCCCGGGCCGCCCGAACACCGGCGAGCCTCTCCCCTACCCGAACCTACCGAAGGGCTACAAGCTCCTCGGCACGCCGGATTCCCTGGAGGCCGGCCGCGTGCAGATCGATGATGAGAAGAAAGAGATCCGGGGCGAGCCCCTGACCGTCCAGTGGTTGCGGGAGCACCACGGGGTGGCCGTATGGCCCATGAGCTGGAAGCGGTTCCACGGCGGCGGCGTGCTCCAGACCGACAGCAAGAAGGTGGAGTTCGTTTGGGATTACACCGTGGAGAAAGAGGGAAAGATCGAGCGGAAGGGCCGCTACAGCAAATACAATAAGCTGATCGAGGAGGCCGGCGAGACGCCGCCCGGCATCGCCCGCCTCGGCTGGCAGAAATACCCGGCCACTTTCTACTGGTTCGAAACCCGGTGGAATTCCTACACGAACCCCGATTATGCCAAATACCGCGATGAATACCCGTTCCAGGTGATCTCCGGCCGGATCCACCACGCGATGTCCGGGACCCAGATGGTGGACTGGCTGGGCCGCCTGCCGACCGAGGACCTGTGGGCTCCTCTCAATGATGAACGGATGGTTGAGGAGGTCATCATCGGTGAGAACGGACCCACCCCAACGGGCCGCCGGGTCCGCATCCCGCGGGGGACCTGGTCCATCGGGGTGATCCAGATGAACCGGGCCGATGGGGAGCGGCTGGGCCTCAGGACCGGCGACCTAGTCGAACTGGAGACGCCGCAGGGCTTCAAGACCCGAGGGAAGGTGTATCTGGTGGAAACCATCCGGCCCGGCGTGTTGCGGGTCCCCCTGGGCGGCGGCGGCCGCTTCAGCCCCGGCCTGGGCAAGACTTACATCTTCCACGACATCACGCCTAACCACAACGCCCTGGTCGACCCGGACAACCTGTCCCCGATTATGGGCCAGCCGGCCTATGGGGATGTGATCGTGAAAGTCCGGAAGATCGGATGAGCGCTTGTTCAGGGTGGGTGGAGCAGTCTTCAGCGGCTCCACCCACCCTTCCATTCAGCCTACCGACGAAGAGAGACTCTCCCTGTCCAGTAAGGACAACGGCACTCAGTCATGTTCGCACGGTCCACCTCAAAGGGAGCATCACGATGATCGAACAGGAGCTCAGGGCGCGGGAGGGCCTTTACAGCCTGTTGCGGGCGCTGTTTTCATATCCTTTGACCGATGAGGCGCTGAAGGCTGTGGAGGGCTTGACGATCATGCCGGGTTCCCCCCTGGCCCCTGGACTGGAACGGATGCGGGCCCGCCTCCAGGAACCGGCCGACCGACAGGCTCTGGTCGAGACGCTAAATGTTGAGATGACCCGATTGCTGGAAGGCCCCGGGCGGGTGCCGGCTCCTCCCTTCGCTTCTTTCTACCTGCACGGGGGGCAACTGCTGGGACCTCCAGCCCTGGCGGCCCGACAGTTTTATCTGGCGTGGCAGGCCGTTCCGGAAACGGATTGGCAAATGCCGGCGGATCATGTCGCCCTGGAGCTGGGCTTCCTGGCTTATCTCGCCCGGCGCGCCCGCCAGGCCCCATCGCCGGAAGAACGCGCCCGGGCGCTGCGAGCCAGCCGGGATTTCCTCCAGCGCCACGTCTGGACCTGGCTTCCGAGTTTCTGTCAGGCGTTAAGGGAGGCCAGCACGGATCCCTTCTTCACAGGTCTGGCGGAATTCGCTCAGGAAGGCGTGCAGCTGGATCTCCAGTGGCTGGAGGAGATCCTGGCGGAGGAGGACCAGCCTCTTCAGCGATCCGAAGTCTCCAGGTGATAGAGGTCCCCCGGGGCCTTTAGTGTCCGGAAACGAGATCCCCGGGACCTTTTCGGGCCACGGGAAGGAACCTGCGTGGACAAGAGATCACAGGGCTCGTTCGCCTAAAACCCGATCCATGTCTGCACCGGGCACGAAGTTCGCCAGCCTGAACGGGGAGGAACATCATGAGCAAGACAGAAAAGATCCTGTGGGGCATCGCCCTCGTGGGCTTCCTGGTTGGCATTGCTGGCCTGATCCAGCGTTTCACGGGCGGCCACACGGTTGCAGCCTACGGCACCTATGTGCCCTGGGGGCTGTGGGTGGCCGTCTACACGACCCTGGTCGGGATCTCCATCGGCAGCTTCCTGATCGCCGCCATGGGCGAGGGCCTTCGCATCCGCGCCCTGCAGCCCCTTACCCGGATCGCCCTGCTCACCGCCTTCGCAGCGCTGGCAGGAGGTCTGCTGGCCATCTGGCTGGACCTCGGCCATCCCCTTCGCTTCTGGAAGCTGTTCCTTTCCACCAGCCCCACCTCGATCATGGGATGGATGGCCTGGCTCTACACGCTGTATGGCATCCTGCTTCTTGTTCTGATCTACCTGAAATGGGCCCGCCCGGCGAGCCCCGCCCTTCCACCATTGTTCGGCCTGGGGCTGGCGCTGGCGGTGATCTTCGGCGGGGCTGAGGGGGCGCTCTTCGGTGTCGTCAGCGCTCAAGCCCTCTGGGAATCGGCGCTGGTCCCCATCCGTTTCCTGGTGGAAGGGGCTGTCAGCGGGATGGCGACCGTTCTCTTCCTCGCCGTCCTTCTGGGCTATCTGAACCCGGAATCCCGGCAGCTTCTCCGCTGGATGCTTTTGGGATTGTTGCTGGCAGCGGTTGTGCTGGAATGGTCAGAATATTCCACCACGATCTACGCCGGCATCCCGGCCAGGGTGGAAAGCATGCGGCTCGTGCTCTTCGGGCCCTTCTGGTGGGTCTTCTGGATTTTCCAGATCGGCCTGGGTCTGGCGGCGCCTATCCTGCTGCTGGCGCTTGTGGGTGAGCGAACGGTGTGGCTGGGGGTGGCCGGTGGGCTGATTGCCTTCTCCAGCCTCAGCGCCAAACTCAATCTGGTGATCCCAGCCCTGGTAGTGCCGGAGCTGGATGGACTCCAGATGGCGTTCACAGGGCCCGGGCTGAGTTTCGACTACTTCCCAACGCTAAGCGAATGGTTGCTGGCAGTCTGGATCGTATCCGTTGCTGCTCTGATCTTCCTGGCCGCCCATCGCCTGCTCCCGGCAGAGCGCGCCCGCCCCGCCTGAGCCGGATGCATCCCCACCCTCGATCCAGCTCGTGGGCCTAACCGCTGATCTCCTGGAAGGCCTGGGGTCCGGGCGATCGCCCGGACCCCAGCGGATGAGGGCAGGGGGCAAAACCCTCTGCCCTCGTTTTCTCCACAGGGCAAGCCCTCCGAAGATCCCTCCTCCGGGCGAGATGCTTTCCCCTCTTAGAGTTTCCGCAGGATGCGCTCCCCTGTTCATATGGAGTCTCGCGATGGGAAAGAAACATCCAGAGCGATGGATGCGGGAGCGAGCCCCAACCCCATGCGGTGGGTTGGCGGACTTCTGGGGAGGGGCTCCATCTTCCTCAATGGAGCGCTCCGTGGGCTTCCGGATGGTTGCTTTGGCCAGACAAAGCTCAATAATCGGGCCCAGAGCGAAGCAAAGCGCCCGCTACAGGCGTTCCCAAAAAGGACAGGCATTAACGTGCCCTACTACCAACGAAAATCCCTGTTCGTAGTCAGGCACAGAGCCAGGCAGAGTGCCTGTTCTAAGCGTTCCCCAAAAGGACGCGCATGGACGCGCGCCGCCATGAACGAAAGATCCCTTAAGGGGATCCCGAAAATCGTCTCATCCCTTCCCTCATCCGGACCTCCAGAAACGTGTTCCCGAGTTTTGAATAATAAACTTAGATTTTTTATAATAGACTATACCTGCGATCAGCCGTCCGGGAGGAGAGCTGCCTTGCCCTACATTCGCCGTGTGCCTGCGGTGGAGCGCGCGCTCCGGATCCTGGAATGGATCGCGGAGCGGCCGGAAGGGGCCTTCCCCTCGGATCTGATGAAGCGCTTTGACCTTTCCCGCACCAGCACCTTCGCCTTGCTCAACACCCTCAAAGCGCACGGGTATCTGGAACAGACCGGCTCCCGAGGACCCTATCGCCTGGGCCCCCGCTGGTGGGCGCTGGCGGCCCGGGCACACCCGGAACGGACGCTGCGGGAGCTGTTCCGGGCGGAGGCCCGGGGTTTCTCCGAAAGCATCGCCCTGGTGCGCCCCGCCGGGGATGAAGGGGTGGTGATCGAAGCGGTCGCGGGTCGCTATCCGCTGATCGGTCACTGGGGGGTGGGGGAACGGTTCCCCCTCTCTGCAAGCGCGGCGGGCTGGGTGTTCCTGGCCGATCGTCAAACCGGCAGGCGCTGGGAGAGGATCCGTCGGACCGGGATCGCTCGCCGCACAGCCGGGTCGCTCCTGGAGATCGCGGCGCCAATCTGTCCGGATGGCCGTCGGCCTTACGCGGCCCTGGCGGTGCGCCTGCCCGCCGCCCGGGCGAGCCTCGCCCTATCCGAAAGCCTTCGGGCGGCGGCGGCCCGCCTCTCCCTTCGCCTGGGCGCGCCGGCCTACCAGCCTTATGCCGCCGAGCCATCGGAGCTGCCGCTCCGCCGGCTCCGCCCGCTGGAGATCGCGGCCTTCCTGGAGGGGCCATGGATCGCCCGCCTGATCGGCCTCCGAGCCGATGGCCGCCCCTACGCGGTCCCCGTGTGGTATGTGTGGGAACGATCAGCCCTCTGGATCGCCGCCTTCCCGGGCTCCCGATGGCCCCATTACGTGCGGGCCTACCCGCGGATCACCCTGCTGATCGACGAGCCCTGGCCGCCCCTGCGGCGGGTTCGCGTGGAGGGGGAAGCCCTCCCCTTCCCCTTCCCGGAAGGGACCGACGGGTTGATCGCCCGACTGACCCGGCGCTATCTCGTAGATTGGCCGCTCCCCCGCCATGACCTGAAGACCTTCCGGATCCTTCCAGAACGCATGAAAGGTCAGCGCGGGTTGATCACCCCGGCGATTTCAGAAGGTTGACCCTGGAGCGCTCCGAATGCTGGAAATCCGGATCCGGCATATCCATCATATGTTCTCCACCCCGCAGGGCCGGTGGGTAATCTTTGAGGACCTGAACCTGGAGATCCACTCCGGATCCTTCACGGTCATCGTGGGACCCAGCGGATGCGGGAAGTCCACCCTGCTCCGGATCGTCGCGGGCCTCCTGCGCCCCACGGCGGGCGAGGTGCGCCTGGGCGCCTGCCCTCCGGAGGAGGCTCGCGCAAGGCGGTGGATCGGGTGGATGGGACAGGCACCGGCGCTGCTTCCATGGCGCACGGTAGAAGGCAACATCCATCTGGCGCTCGAGGTGAACGGCCGATCGCTCCAATCGACGCTCTCTGTCGAGGAGCTTATCGAGCTGGTAGGCTTAAGAGGATTCGAGCGAGCCTATCCCCATATGCTCTCCGGGGGCATGCAACAGCGCGTAGCCTTAGCCCGGACCCTGGCCCCAGGCCCGCGAGTATGGCTGATGGATGAGCCGTTCGCAGCCCTGGATGCGTTAACCCGGGAACAGCTTCTGGAGGAAGTGGAGCGGATCTGGCAGCAGTTCCGGGCGACGGTCCTCTGGGTGACCCATGACCTGCATGAGGCGGCGCGGCTGGCCGATGAGGTGGTGGTCCTCGCGGGTCGCCCGGCCCGGATCCAGACGCGCCTCGAGATCCCGGACCCCCGCCCACGGCGGGATGAGCGGCGAATCGGGGAGTGGGTGCATCGCATGCGTCAGGCTCTTGCCGGAGGTGCGTCATGAGCTGGGTCGCCTTCTTGCGCGCCCCCAGGCGTCTCGTCGTTCGAACCGCCCCGCCAGCACGGCGCTGGCTTCCGGCCCTCTTCCCCCTCGCCCTTCCAGCTGCACTGCTCGCCTGGGAGCTCCTGGTTCATGCGGCCCGGATTCCGGTTTATCTGGTCCCCCCACCTTCCCGGATCCTGTCCGTGCTCTGGGAGGAGCGGGGGTTATACCTGCAGGCCACCCGGGTGACCATGGGAGAAGCGCTCGTCGGGCTGGCCCTCGGCATGGGAATCGCCCTGGGGCTGGCCGTGATCACCACCTTTTATCCCCCCCTGGAACGGGCGGTCATGCCGCTGGTGCTCCTGCTGAAGGCCATCCCCCTGGTGGCCATCGCGCCGATCCTCACCCTGTGGTTCGGCTTCGGACCGATCCCCAAGGTCCTGATGACGGCGCTGCTCACCTTCTACCCGGCCCTGGTGTCGTGGATGACCGGGCTGCGGGCGGTGGATCCCGCGGCCCTGGAGCTTATGCGGGCGTGGAATGCCTCGGGCTGGGAGATCTTCCGACATCTGCGCTGGCCCTCGGCGTGGCCGTATACCTTCACGGTGTTAAAGACCGCTATCCCGCTGGCCTTCATCGGGGCTGTCGTGGCGGAGTGGACGGGAGCCTCGGGGGGTCTGGGGCGGGCGATGTGGCTGGCGCAAACCAATCTGGATATGCCCCGCCTCTTCGCCGCCGCCGTGATCCTGGCGGCCTTAAGCCTGGTGGGCTACGCTCTGGCCTCCTGGGGGGAGCGCCGCGTGATTCACTGGCGATCCTGAGGTCTACCTTATTTTATGGTCGAGCATGAAGCGAAGCGGAGTGTCCGTCTAAGAGAGCGTCCGAAAAATGGCCCGGGGAAAGTGCCGTCCACGAAGGGAACACGAATACACGAATGCCGTATAGAGAGTTCGCGTGTAATCCGCGGTTGGTCCCACTTGCCTGCTCTTCAGATGGTCGGACGAAGTTGAATTCCCAGAAACTCTCTAAGCGTTCCCAAAAAGACAACGGGCACTGGCGTGCCCTACTACGAACAGGAAAGGCCCTTTGTTTGTAGTAGGGCACGGAGCGAAGCGAAGTGCCCGTCATAGGCGTTCCCAAAAAGACAACGGGCACTGGCGTGCCCTACTACGAACAGGAAAGGCCCTTTGTTTGTAGTAGGGCACGAGGCGAAGCGAAGTGCCCGTCATAGGCGTTCCCAAAAAGACAACGGGCACTGACGTGCCCTACTACGAACAGGGAAAGCCCTTTGTTTGTAGCAGGACACGAAGCGAAGCGAAGTGCCTGTCTAAGCGTTCACAAAGAGAACGGGCACTCACGTGCCCGCCAATGAACGACAGACTATTTGTTCGTGGTCAGGCACAAGGCGAGGTGCCCGTTACAAGCGTTCCCCTTCGACTTGCGATCGTCGGGGCTTTCAAGCCAATCCTGCCCCAATGAACCCGATTGCAGGAGGTGCATCCATGTCCAAAACCCATCACACCCTGAGCTTTCTTCTCGCCCTGATCGTCGTTCTGGGGATCGTAGGCTGCGCCACGCCAGCGGCGCCTGCCACGCCTACGATCTCCCTGAAGCATATGGTCTTCATGGCGGGCTACAAACCCCAGGCCAACCTCCCCTTTGTGGGCGTCTACGTGGCCAAAGAGAAAGGCTACTTCCTCTCCGAAGGGCTGGATGTGGAGATCCAGCATTCCACCGGACGGGGAGAGCACCTCCAGCTTCTAATGACTGGGGCTGTTCAGGTGACCACGCAGGACGCGGCGGTGCTGCTCCAGCGGCGGGCCGATCCAGGCCTTCCCCTGGTCTCGATCGCCCTCATCGGTCAGCGGGGGCAACAGGCCTTCGCCGCCCTGAAATCCTCCGGGATGCGGACGCCGAAGGATTGGGAGGGAAAGCGGGTGGGATATAAAGGGACGCCGCCGCCGGATCTCTTCGCGATCATGGAGGCGGCGGGGGTGGATCGCGCTCGGGTGGAGCTGGTCAACGTCGGCTTCGATCCCCGGGTGCTGGTTCAGGGGCTGGTGGATGTGTATCCTCTTTTCAAGTCCAACGAGCCCTACCTGTTGCGACAGATGGGATACGAGCTGGTGATCTGGGAGGCCGCGGACTACGGAGTGCCGACCCTGGGGCTCGCCTACGTGAGCAGCGAGGAGCAAATTCAGCGGGATCCGGATCTCCTGGTGCGTTTCCTGCGGGCGGCGATGAAAGGGATCGAGGATGCCCGAGCGAACCCTGAGGAGGCAGTGGACATCGTCCTGAAATACGCCCCCCAGGCCGATCGAGGGCACATGCGATTCATGCTGGAAACCGAGCTGAAGGACGCCGAATCCGAGGTCACGCGGGCCCACGGGTTGGGGTGGCAAACCCGGGAACAGTGGGAAGCCCTGTATGAGGTCCTGCGGCGTTACAACGCGATCGCCAAACCGGTGGAGATCGATCGCGTCTTCACCACCGCGCTGCTTCAGAAAGCGCGACAGGGAACCCCATAAGGGATCCGGGGCGATCCGCTCGCCACGAGCCCCCACCCGCTGCTCCAGCCGGCTCAGCTCATAAAAGGGCAATCGGGAAGGATGGGGCGGAGCCGCCAGAGATGATTCCGCCCCATCCTTATAAACCTCACGATTGACCCCCTCTTCGGGGATTAAGCGCCCTCCGTGCTCGACCTCGCCTCCCAAATGGGGAAGGGGCCCCACAGCTCCCCCGGATAAAGGCCGACGGCGCAAGTCCTCAAACCTATTGCATAATTATGGCGGAGAGGCTTTTATCTCCTTTCTCACGGCCCGGCAGGCACCTCTCTCCGTAGTGGCGAGCTCCCAGGGTCAAAAATTCAAAGGGGCTGCGGGGAAGTGCCCTTCTCTTTCCTCTTCCCTGTGCGGCAAAACCGCACCGAGAGGGAGAAGTGGGTTTCGCGAAGAAAAAATGATCATTCTCGAATCGAGGGGCCACCCACGGCCCAAAGGGCTATGGGCAAGGGATGAAGGGCACTATCCTCTTTCTTTGTTTTTTCCAGAATTTCCGGTGCGGAGCCGGGCACCGAAGGCGTTCGGCCCTGCACCGGAACGTAAACTTTCGACGAGGTTATGTCCATGCGGCGAGAAATCCTTTCGTGGGGAGATGTAGAAGCCCTGATGGATCATTTATTGCCTCAGCTCCGGGGGCCCTTCGACGCCCTGCTGATGATCACGCGAGGAGGGATCGTGCCGGGGGGGATGATCGCGGAGGCCCTGGACATCAAATACATCCTGACGGCGGCCGTTCGTTTCCCGGAGGCTCAGGATTTAAGCCGGGTGAAGCTGTTCACATGGCCTACGTTCCTGCAGTTCCCGGAGGACGAATTGCTGCGGGGCCGGCGGGTGCTGATCGTGGATGACGTCTGGGCCAGCGGGCGCACCATCAACACGGTTCGGAGTCGGGTGGAAGCAGCCGGAGGCTATCCGGAAACCGCGGTGCTCCATTACAAACCTCGGGAATCCCTCTTCCGCCACGGGCCGACCTACTATGCCGCCGTGACCGATGCTTACATCATCTACCCCTGGGAACTCCGCCGGGGCACAGAGGGCGTCCGCCCGATGGCCCCCCTGGGTAGCTAACGGTCCTTTTGATCTCCCTCCAGGGGAACTTCTGTCCGGAGGGCGGAGGAGGCCGTCTTCTTTTATGGCCCTTCGGCCATGGAAAGAGCCCGCCTCCCTCGCAATGAAGATGGGCGAAGAGCCCGCTACGATATGGTATAATTACCCAGGAGATGCCCCCGTCGTCTAGTGGCCTAGGACGCCGCCCTTTCAAGGCGGAGATCAGGGGTTCGAATCCCCTCGGGGGCACTTCCAGATCCCCGCACCCCCGCTTTCCTCCGGGGTGCGGGGATTTTTCTCTACGGTTATCGATCATTGATCCCACCCGATCCTGATGAACGCGGATGGCTATGACACGCCCTCAGCGACCTCGAGCTCAGCGACGTTTCAACCTCCCGATCCTGTGGATGATGATTCCCGGCGGGCTGATCGCGCTGGCGGTGTTTACCATGAGCCATGCCATAGACGCTGCTGCGTGGGAGGCCTCTCGCTGGCTGCTTTCCATCCCTGCACGCGTATCCTCGCCGATCCCTGCTCCAGAGAGCTCCCCGACCGAGCCTCCTGCACCCTCCCCCACCCCAACGCCCTCCCCTGTGCCCACGGGGACGCCGATCCCGGAGCCCTCGCCGACCGTGCCGCCGACTCCAACGCCTTATCCGTTCTTCCAGGAACCCCTGCCGCCCGCGGATGGCCAGGCGCGAGCCCTCCGGGTGCCGATCCTGATGTATCATTACATTTCGGATCCCCCCTCGGGGGCGGATCGTTTCCGGCTGGATCTCTCCGTCCGGCCCTCCATGTTCGAAGCCCACCTTCAATACCTGCGCCAGGCTGGATATGAGACGGTCTCCCTCAGCGATCTGATCTTTTATCTGACGCAGGGTCAGCCGCTTCCTCCGCGGCCCATCGTCCTGACCTTCGATGACGGCTATCGGGATGCGTATGAGGAAGCGTTCCCGAAACTCCAGCGGTATGGCTTGCGGGGAACGTTCTTCGTCCTCACCGGCCGGGCGGACGAAGGGGATCCTCGCTACCTCTCCTGGGAGCAGATCCGTCAGATGAGCGAGGCCGGGATGGACATTCAGCTCCATGGACGGGAGCATATCCCGCTTAGCGGAAGGGATGAAGCCTTTCTCTTCTATCACATCATCGGCGGGAAACAGTCCATCGAGGCCCACACGGGCCGCCCGGTGCGTTTCTTCGCCTATCCCTCTTCGGATTACGATGCGGGCCTGCTCCGGTTCCTGGAGGGATATCGATTCTGGGGGGCGGTGACCACGGCCTATGGGGCGGACGAGCGGTTAGAGAACCGCTTTGTGTGGCCCCGGATCCGGATCCGTGGCACCGACGATGTGGAAAAGCTGGCGTGGAAGCTGAGCCTTTTGAAAACAGAACCCGATCCCTGAACGATGTGAGAGGACAAAGAGGCCTCCATCAGGTCCTGTGGGGCTGCCCTCTTGAAGGATGGCGGAGCCAGTGGCTTCGCCATCCGCCCTCCAACGCAGGGAGCAAAACATGCGGGAACGCCTTCAAAAGATCCTGGCCCGGGCCGGGCTGGGCTCCCGCCGTGAGTGTGAAGAGCTGATCCGGCAGGGGCGGGTGACCGTGAACGGCGCCCCGGCCTATCTGGGGATGAGCGCAGATCCAGAGCGGGATGAGATCCGGGTGGATGGCCACCCCATCCGGATTCCACCTCTGATGGGCTTCGCTCTCTACAAGCCCCGCGGCGTGCTCTCGGATCCGATGCCCGGTTCCGGGAAACCCAGCGTTTATGATCTAATCCCTCCCGTGAAACCCCTCTATGTCGTCGGACGTCTGGATGCGCGGAGTGAAGGGCCGGTTCTGCTGATCAACGATGGGGATCTGGCGCACCGATTGAGCCACCCGCACTACGAGC
This sequence comes from Chloroflexota bacterium, assembly GCA_030550075.1. Classification (GTDB taxonomy): domain Bacteria; phylum Chloroflexota; class Anaerolineae; order Thermoflexales; family Thermoflexaceae; genus Thermoflexus. The sequence continues at coordinate 12,474 of JAUQQB010000025.1, forward strand.
ATCCAAAGGCTTGTCAGGTCCTGGGGGAGGGACGCCCGGATCCCGAGACCCTGGAGCGATGACGTCGGGGCATTTTTCTGGATGGACAGAGGACACGGCCAGCCAGGGTGCAGGTCATCCGATACGAGAGGGATCAAACGTGGTTACTGGTGGAGATGCGGAAGGGGAAAAAGCGTCAGATCCGATGAATTGCCGCCCACCTGGGCCACCCGGTGCGCCGCCTGATCCGCATCGAACCTGTGACGCTGGGTCTTCTCAAGCCCGGTCCGTGGTGCCCACCCACCCCCCAGGGGTTACGGCAGCTTCGGATCCTGAAACAGAAGAATCGCGAAACCCAACGACATGCTCGCTCTGGATAAGACGGAGGGGAGCCCATCCCAGGCTCCCCTCCGCTGACCAGCTCGGAGAAGGCAAGGAAAGAACGCGCTACCGGCCCTTCTGCTCCTTGGGCCGCTTGGCGCCATATTTCGAGCGCCCCTGACGGCGCTTCTCCACACCCGCCGTATCCAGCGCGCCTCGGAGGATGTGATAGCGCACTCCGGGGAGATCCTTCACGCGCCCTCCACGCACCAGAACCACCGAGTGCTCCTGGAGGTTATGGCCCTCGCCGGGGATGTAAGCGGTGACCTCGACTCCGCTGGTCAGGCGAACGCGGGCGATCTTCCGCAACGCCGAGTTGGGCTTTTTCGGCGTCATCGTGCGCACCACCACGCAGACTCCCCGACGCTGTGGAGCCCCTTCGGAGTCCCAGTAACGCTCCCCGGTCAGCGAGTTATACACCCAGTGAAGGGCAGGAGACTTGCTTTTCCGAACTTTCGGCTTACGGCCCTTGCGAACCAGCTGGTTAATGGTTGGCATCCTTCCCCATCCCTCGGATATTGTTTTGGATGAACAGGCACCATGACTCTTGTTCGGGCGCTCCGCTCCTCGCGAGCGAGCTCCCCCCTGCGGCCCAGGGAGCCACTATGGGAGGAAACGAGCAGATTTGCCCAAAATTCATAGATCAAAAAGGCGTGACGTATTTTAGCCGATAAAATGAACCCTGTCAACGAGCCATGCTCCGCGAACCAGGCATGAGCAGCCCCATGGCCCGCATCCCCCTGAAGAGGAGTTCAGCAATGGAAGAGAGGGACACGGTTTTGCTCTTTGATGGGAACTGTGGCTTTTGCACCCGGGCTGCTCAATGGGTGAAGCGCTGGGATCGGAAGGACCGGATCCGGGTGGTGCCTTTTCAGCAGCCGGGGGCCCCGGAGCGCTATGGCCTGACCCGGGAGGCCTGCGAACAGGCCGCGTGGGTGATCACCCCCGATGGGGAGCGGCACCGGGGCGCCGCAGCGATCCTGACTGCCCTGAGCGAGGCCCTGCGCTGCCCATGGATCCGAACCCTTTACCGGGTCCCTCCTTTCCGATGGATCGCCGATGCCGGTTACGCATGGGTGGCCGCCCACCGGGGGCTTCTCCCAGGAACCCGTCCGTATTGCGAGGAGCATCCGGAGGAATGCGCGGGAGGCTCGCTGTGATACCGCAGGACCTATCCTCGGGTAGGGCTCTTAGGTGGAGGCTGCTCTCCGGGGTCACCCCCAAAAGTTGACAACCGGCCTTTTTCGAGATAAATTTCACAAGGCCTGCCTGGCCGGGGAGTGGCAGGCCCATGGCTCACCTCCTGGCGCAGTGGGGCACGGGGAAACCCCGTGCCCCACGCGTCATGTAAGGGGAGCTCATCGGAGCGCCCCTTTTAATTGCTGCAGGGCCATCGGGATCTCCGCGGGGATGCGATGAGCCCCTCCCACCGCGCGCATCGCACTGGGGATGTCCTTCAAGCCGTTGCCGGTGATCATCACAACTACCGTTTCCTCTTCTCCCATCTGACCCTCTCGAACGGCCTTCTCCAGGCCCGCGAAGGCTGCAGCCGCCGCGGGCTCCGCGAACACCCCAACCTCCCGGGCCAGGGTTCGCATCGCGGTCAGGATCTCGTCATCGGTGACCGTGAGGAACGCCCCGCCGGTCTCCCGCACGGCCCGCAGGGCGAAGCGCGCATCCCGAGGTCGGCCCACCGCGATGCTATCGGCGATGGTGTGCGGCGGTTCCGGCTGGATTTCCTCCCGCCCTTCCGCCCAGGCCCGGGCCAGCACGGCCGCCCCCTCGGCCTGAACCCCCATCAGGATCGGTGGGCGCTCGATCCAGCCCAGCGCAACCAGATCCCGAAAGCCTTTCCAGAGCCCGCTGAGGATATTGCCGTCCCCCACCGGGATGAACAGACGATCGGGGACCTGGCCCTCCAGCTGTTCCCAAATCTCATACGCCGCAGTCTTCTTGCCCTCCCGGGTGAAGGGGTTATAGGCCGTGTTCCGACAATACCAGCCGAAGGCCTCCGCTGCCGCCAGGGTCAGGTCGAAGGCCTCGTCATAGGTGCCTTCCA
>JAUQQB010000026.1 GCA_030550075.1 Chloroflexota bacterium
CCCCCAAAAAGGATTTTTCTCCCCCCTCCCCACAGCCCAAAGGGCCGTGGGGAGGGGGGAGAAAGGGGGGTGGGGCCATTCCGTCCCACCTTTAGAGCTTTCAACTGCGTAACTCCTAAAAGGATCATGAAAACGTCCCATGACTTTAGAACTATCTCATCTTACAGAGAAGACATTAGGATGAAGTCAGGAGGTTTACTTCACCCGATTTGACGTGGTATTAGTAAAGGGAGCAGATTCGCCTTATCCATGGAGGAAGTGTGCTTTCTCTCTCCGTTGTCTGGCTATTGGTGATCCTGGTGCTGATGGCCGGCCTGCTGGTCAGCGGGGTGTTACGGCCGGACTTGGCTGCCCTGATCCTGGTCCTTGGGCTTTCGTTCAGTGGATTGCTCTCCCCCCAGGAGGCCTTCAGCGGGTTCAGCCGGTCCGCCGTCATCGCTCTCATCGCTCTCTTCATCCTCACCGCTGGCCTGAATCGGACTGGGGTTTCCCGAATCTTGGGCGAGCGGCTTGGGCAGTGGTCAGGGGATTCCCCTCTGCGCCTTGTGGCCGGGATGACGTTGTTGACTGCGCTGCTCTCGCTCGCCATGAACTCCGTCACCGCCGCCGCGGTGGTGATGCCTCTGGCGGTTCAGTCGGCCCGACGAATCGGCCTAGCACCCTCCCGGATCCTGATCCCGATCGCATATGGGGCGCTGCTGGGAGGAATGCCTACGCTTTTCACCACCGCGAATCTCCTCATCAGTGGACTCCTTCGGGAAAGCCAGGGGCGCTCCCTGACGATGCTGGATTTCTTCGTGGTCGGCTTTTTCCCAGCCCTCCTGGGTTTGGTGTGGGTCATTCTGATCACATGGCGGGACCTTCCCGAACGCTCCCCCGCCGGGCAATTGATGCGCCTCCACCGGTTGAACCGGGAGCTGGCGGAGCTCTATGGCTTGAAGGATGGATTGGTGGAGCTACTGATCGAACCGGCCTCACCGTTAGCTAGCGTTTCGCTGGAGAAAAGCGAGCTCGCCTCCCGCTATCATCTGACGGTGGTGGGAATCCGACGGGGGGGACGCTTGATCCTCTCCCCGGCCGGCTCGGAAGTGTTCCAGCCCGGGGATGTGCTTCTAGTGGCCGCTGGGTCTCCAGGGGAAGCAAACCTGGAGGAAGCTGCGCGGATCCTGAAGCTTCGCAGGCTTCCCCGTCCGGTGGCTCCGGAAATCCTGGAGGCTGGAGAGGCTGGGCTGATCGAGATCCTCCTTTCCCCTCATACGACCCTAATGGGCAAGACCCTCCGGGAGCTCCGGTTCCGGGAACGCTACGGTCTTCAGATCCTGGCCATCTGGCGGGAAGGACGCCCAATCCGGGCGGGGCTGGCGGATGAACGCCTGCGCTTTGGGGATGCCCTCCTCGCCCACGGCCCCTGGGAACGCATCCGCATCCTCCAGGACGACCCGGAGTTCATCGTCCTGCAGACCAATGGGGAGCCCTTGCGGACCTCCCGTCGAATCCCGGCGATCGGGATCATGCTGGGGGTGATCCTGGCCTCGATCCTGACCTCCCGGTCGGTGGCTGAGGTGACCATGGCGGGGGCGGTGTTGATGATCCTGGTGGGTTGCCTGACGATGGAGGAAGCCTATCGGGCGATCGAATGGCCAACGGTGTTCATGGTCGCGGGATTGCTACCCCTCTCCATCGCGGTCTCCCGCACTGGAACAGCGGAGTGGCTCGGGGAAATGTTGCTGCATTGGATTGATGGGGCCTCGCCCTGGGTCGGGGTGCTAGTGCTCACTGGGGTCGCGGCGGCTTTAACTCAGGTGCTCTCCGCTTCGGTCACCGCAGTGGTTTGGGGACCCATCGCGCTACGGGCAGCTCCTATCCTGGGGATCCCTCCCCAATGGATGGGGCTGGCCGTGGCCCTGGCGACCTCCGCCGCCTTCCTTACCCCCATGGCCCATCCGGCCAACGCCCTGGTGATGGGGGCCGGCGGCTATCGACCAAAGGATTTCTTCAAAGCCGGGCTACCTTTGTGGGTCCTCAGCATAGGGGCCATCACGGTATCGACGGTGTGGTTTGGGCCGTGGCTTCCGCATTAAGGGCGGGAGCGTCCAAAGGCGTGTAATAAGGTTCTCCCGCGCACGCTCGGCATAGCATCAGGCCATCCCGGACGACCTCTCGCCCGTCGTTGATCCCCTCGCCACAGCGCGCGCAGAAGACCCGCCGCAGCGGATGACCGGGCAGATCTTCTGGAGGGATCGTCACCTGGACCCACTGGACCCGGAACAGATCCTCATCGGCCATGATCCGATACGCGTGTCGCTGAGCGGCCGTTTTGCTCAAGCCAGGGGGAGCCAGATGAAGGGCGGTCTCCCGCGCGTCATCCCGGGCTACAATCCGCGCCGCCCGGCCGGTCCGGGTATCCACAAAGGTCGCTGCCGCTTTTCCATAATCGATGTGCTTGAGGGTCCGCCGTCCCAGCCGGCATCCGGTCACGGTGGCGATGGCATCCGTCAGGCATCGATCGATCTCCACATAGACGATCAACCCGCGTCGATCTCCGGGATCCTCTGGATTCAATCCCAGCAACCGGCATCCCAGAAGCGCCATGCGAACGCCCAGGATCTGGCCGGGGCAGAGGTGTCCATGGAAAGCCGCCGCGTCCTCTAACCACTCTTCCAGCGTGCGCATACTAGGCTCCAGGGTGGTCTGCTCCGGGTCAAGAGGGCTTATCCGATTTCGTTTCCCTCTTCTCCTCCTCTGAGGTCAAACCCCGCCGGAATTCCCGGATGCTCTGTCCGAGCTCTCGAGCCAGGTTGCTTAAACGGCCAGGTCCAAAGAGCAGAAGAGCGATCAATAGGATAATGATCAGCTCAGTCGGTCCAAGACGGAAGGGCATTGCAGCCTCCATATTCGCGATGGAACAGGTTCTCCTTTGCTGGGCAATTCAATCTCAGCCGCCTCGTGAAGAGAGGCACAGCTTGTCAGTGTTTCTATGATACTCCCCTTTCGGGGGGAGCGACAAATCTATGTGCCAAATAGAGCAGGCTTGAAGCAGGCGCAATTGGCTTCTTAATCGGAATACCCTTCCGGATGGGCCTGCATCCAGTGCCACGCGCTGCGCACGATGTCCCGCAATGTGTATTGGGGGATCCAGCCCAGATCCCGTCGAATGGCTTCCGGAGAAGCGACCAGCATCATCGGATCCCCTGGCCGCCGGGAGGCCTCGACCGCCGGGATTGGATGTCCGGTCACCTCCCGGCACACCTCCAGGACCTCCCGCACCGTATATCCGACCCCGGTCCCCACGTTGTAAATCATCGTCGGCCGGTCCGCCAGGGCTTCCAGCGCCAGAAGGTGCGCCCGGGCCAGATCCGCAACGTGAATATAATCCCGCATGCATGTCCCATCGCGGGTCGGGTAATCCGTCCCGTAGATCTCCACATATGGCTGGCGACCCAGCGCCACCGCCAGGATGTTCGGGATGAGATGGCTCTCCGGCCGGTGATCCTCCCCGCGGGTAGCAGTGGCCCCCCCGGCGTTGAAATAACGCAGGGCAACGTAGCGCAGGCCACGGGTGCAATGCAGCCACATCAGGATCCGCTCGACGGTTGCCTTGGTCTCCCCGTAAACGTTCACCGGCCCAATAGGGGAGGATTCCGTGAGCGGCTCGGGGGCCGGGGCGTAGACCGCGGCTGTGGAAGAGAACACCACCCGATCCACCCCTGCGGCCAGCAGCGCTTCCAGAAAAGTGATGGTATGGGCAACGTTGTTCCGAAGATACTTGAAGGGATCCTGCATGGACTCTCCGGCCTCGATGAAGGCGGCGAAGTGCATCGCCGCCTGACAGGGCCATCGGCGCAGGGTCTCCACCACCCGTTCCCCATCCCCGATATCCCCCTGCACAAAGAGGGTGCCTTCGGGGATCGCAGCGCGGAACCCATGGGACAGATTGTCGTAGACCACGACTTCGTAGCCGGCGTCCAGCAGGAATTCCGCCACGATGCTGCCAATGTAACCGGCTCCGCCGGCAACCAGGATGCGCATAGTGCTTTTCGGTCCTCCGGGTTGGTTTCGATGACTGAAACTGGGTGGATTTGAAGGAGTGGGATGGTCGGCGAAGTTGTCCGATCCCAATCCCAGGTCTATTCCGATAGAATCTTCCGTGGGGCGCCGGGCGCTGAAAACGCCCGAGGCCCCCAAGAGCATAGCCTCTCCCCTAATGGGAGAAGGGACCTCGGCGATCCGCCTTATCCAGCGAGATGCGCGGGGCGGCTGAAGATACAGTTGGGACGATCGAAGGGGAGGGGGGGACAGGGATCAGACTATGCCAGGCCACGATTCCATAGCTGATGGCATAACACAGCAGGAAAGGCACCACTCCATCCAGATTGTGATGCCATGCCCGCCAGGCCAGAAGAAGGGCATACAATGCGAAGGCCCCTTCGATCCATCCCATGGGATCCGCTTCCATCTCCCCATCCACCGCCCGCTCCCCCTTGGGCGTTCGCATGAACTCAGAGCGATACCCCAGAAGGGCCTCCAGAATGGCCCGGGTGTTGTTCACGGTTAATCCGGTTCCCACCAGGAACAGCAGGGGGATCGCCGACAAGCGTCGAGGCCAGTCCGGGTAAAGGGCCTGCTGGCTCAGGCCATACATGAAAGGGATCGCCAGCAGCCCGAGGCCCAGGATCGCCGTCCATTTCGGCCGTTCCGCTGAATGCTGCAATAGGGGACCCCAGAGCAGAAGCAACAGCACGCCCAGCAAATTGGTGAAATATCCTCCAAGATGGAAAGTGGCCACCAGACGTTTCCACCATGGCCAGCGGCTGCGCCAGATCTGCCCAATCAATTTACAAAAAGTTTGCGTGGTCCCCTTTGCCCAACGAAATTGCTGGCGTTTGAAGGCCTGAAGCGTGGGGGGGACCTCTCCGGGGACTGCCATGTCGGGGACAAACACCACTCGCCACCCGGCGAGTTGCGCCCGGTAACTGAGATCCAAATCCTCGGTTAATGTGTCGCTCTCCCAGCCTCCTGCCGTCTCAATCGCTTCTCGACGCCACACTCCGGCGGATCCATTGAAATTAACGGGCAGGCCTGCTGCGGAGCGGGCCATCTGATCCACGATGAAGTGTGCGTCCAGCATCAGAGCCTGGGCTCGAGTGATCCAAGAGACGTCGGCGTTCAGATGGCTCCAGCGGGCCTGGACAACCCCAACTCCCGGATCGGCCAGCAACACTGGGATGATCCGTTTCAGGAAATCCGGCGGTGGAATGAAATCTGCGTCGAAGATCGCGATGAACTCCCCCCGTGCCCGTTGCAATCCGTAGGCCAGTGCGCCGGCCTTGTAGCCGTTCCGATTTGGCCGTCGCAGCCACTCGATGGGATACCCCAGGTTCTGATAGGAGGCCACATATCGCTGGACCAGCTGGGCGGTTTCATCTGTGGAATCGTCCAAGACCTGGATCTCCAGGTGATCCCGTGGGTAATCCAGGGCGACGACTGCTTCCAGAAGGCGTTCCACCACATTTCCCTCGTTATAAATCGGCAGCTGAACCGTTACAAAAGGCCAAGTTCTGGGCACCATCCGCCGGATTGCCCGGCGTCGCCCCCACAGGCTCAGCCCGGTCAACACCAGCACATACAGCGCGTAGAGGAACAACAGGATACTGATCCCCAGGCTGGCCATGGCCAGGATCTTCATGGCAGCTCCTCCCGGAACCCCAGGAATCGATAAACCGGCACCACCTGAATCCCTCCCCGAACCGGGAAAACAGGCAATGCCCGTGCTTCGATACGATCCCGCAAGCGCTCGAACACCGCCTGGCTGATCATAATCTGGCCGGGCGGCGTGGCCTCCTGTAACCGACGAGCATAATTCACCACACTGCCAACCACCGTATACGTCCAATAATCTTGTGTCCCGATTGGACCAATCATGGCCTCGCCCACGTGAACGCCGATTCGATAGCGCCGTCGCTGGTCTGGAGGAAGGGTTACATGCAGGAGGGCCACATCCTGCTGCATCCGCCATGCGGCTCGCAGAGCTCGATAGGTATGATCCGGCAGATCATGGGGTGCGTTAAACCAGCCCAGCACCGCATCTCCCATAAACCGATCGACAACCCCGCCCTCTCTTCGAATCGCCTCCCAGGCCACCTGGAGATAGCGATTCAGGAGCGGGACGAGATCTTCGAGTGGGAGCCGATCACATAGGTCTGAAAAGCCCTGGAGATCCGCAAAGAGCACGGTGACCTCCCGTCGGATTCCTCCCTCAAGCCAAGGATCGGGATATCGGGTCAGATGGGCCCTCAGGCGAGGATCCAGCAGGCGATGAAGAATCGCATGTTCGCGCTGAATCCGCGCCCGTAAATGCTCCAGGAGCTCGCGGCTGGCTTCTAAAGCTGCGATCAGCGAACTCCGCTCATCCGGATTGGGAGTTCCCGGTTCTCCCCCGGATACTTCCTGCTGGATCCGTTCGAGCTGTTCTCCGAGAAGCTGCAGAAACCGGCTGATTTCTAATGGGCGCTCAACAGGTTCCATGGTATAAGCGTCCTGCGACCTTTCGGGTTATGGGGAGACCGCTGAAAAGCCGCCTCCCCACTCCCCGGGGAAGATAAAAAGACGTAACTATTTCGCTCCGATTAGGAGAGCTCGCGGCGGATTCCCCCTTCAGGCTGATGGACGATGAAGGAGAACCCGGGACGGGCTCCCTGAGCCCAGCGCCGGATTCCTCCCAGATAAAGGGCCAGCGCTTGATGAAGCTGCCATTGAAGCCCTTTGATCAGAAGCTGAAGCCACCATCCCTGGGGCGGCGGGAGCGCCTTGGATCGACGCCCCCCAAACCGGACAGCGCTATAGCCTTCCGCCACCCGTTCTAATGCTTCTGCAACTTCCGGAATTAAGCTCCCCAAATAATGCGCGCGCTCCATCGGCGTCCAGGAGGCCGGGAGCCGGATCCCCAACAACCACGCCGCCCGGTTCATCCAGAGGTAATCTTGAGCGGCTGGGGGGAGACGACGCAATCGACGGCGATCCCGGATCCAGAAAGCCAGGCCCAGTAGTCCCAGTATCCCCATGAAACCCGCGGTGATCGGCCCTAACGGAAAGCGATCCGCTCGAGGCAGCAGGAGGGCCTCTCCTGATTGGATGTCGAAATCCTCTGCCAGCAGGTTCCGACGGGTCGGCGTCGGCCGAGGCGCCCCCGGAGTCGAATTCGTTTGCCCAGGGGTAGGAGGCGTTGGCGTCGGGGAAAGCGGTCGCTGCGGGCGCAGGATGGGCGGCTGGGCAGCCGTGGGCTCGAATTCCACCCAGCCGAAGCCCGGGAAATAGATCTCCACCCAGGTGTGGGCATCCCGCTGGCGTACTCGATAGCGCCCATCGGGCATCCACTCCCCCTGGGCGTAGCCGCTGACCACCCGGGCCGGGATGCCCAGGGCACGGGCCATCACCGCCATCGCCGACGCGTAGTAATCACAGTAGCCCTGGCGGATATCAAAGAGCACATACACCACGCCATCGCGGCCCGGCGGCGGCGCCGGGATGTTCTCATTGTAGCGGATATTGCGACGCAGCCAGGCCTCCAGCGCCGCGGCCTTGTCGTACGGGTTGTCATAGCCCGCGGTGATCCGCTCCGCCAGACGGCGGATGCGAGGATCCAGGTTCGATGGCAATTGCAGATACCGCTGCACCCATTCCGGATAAACGGTCCCCGCCTGTCGCAGGCTCTCGATATCGGGAACCGGGACCAGGGAGATCACCTCGTAGGTCTGCTGGGCGCCGAAGGGCCGCGGGCTGCGGACCATCATCAGATCGTGGGCTTGAGCGGTGAAACGTCCCTGAACAATGGAGGATAGGCTCACGGCGACAGGGTGCTGGGCCGCGAAGATCAGGGTGTTGCCGGGGAGATAGGCGGTGAACGTCTGGGTGACCACCGCCCGGCCTTCCCATAGGGGGCGTGCCGTCAACGCCGTCAGCGGGGCGCGGCTTTGTTCATCTTCCCCAGAGGAAAGCCAGCCGTTGGATGTATAGACATCGTAGACCACGCCTCGCCAGTAGCGGGCGGGCCCCTGGGCTTTCACATCCATCACCGGCGTATCGCTCAGCCGCCGCGGGCCGCCGAAGGAAAGGGTGCGGCCCAGCGGGCTGACATAGGCCGGGCGCTGGGAACGCAACGAGCTGAATAACCGGTTGAACGTCTCCTGGCCCCGGCGCAACGGCCGGCTGACCTCGCTCCAGGCGCGAGAAACCGCTTCGCTGGGCCCGGCAGCCGGGAGCAGCCACGCCAGGGCCAGGGTCAGCCCGGCCACCATTAATCCGGCCCGCAGGATGTCCACCCCCAGGTCCGGAACGAACCACACCCGTTCTAGCCGCCAGCGATAGCTCTGCTCCTCGTAGTGGACGGTGACCAGCCAGAGCAACGCGCCCAGGAGGTAGGTGATCAGGAAGAACGTGAGCGGGCGAGGACCCAGATAGTAATAGGCATTGATGAACGTGATCAGGCCGGCCGGCAGCAACGCCCGCCACGCTCGGATTGTGCGAAAGGAATACCAGGCGCTGGCGCTGGCTGCCAGCCAGACCAGGGCCCCCATCAGGACCACAAAAGGAAGCGGGTCGCTGCCGCGACCGCCTCGCGCCGCTTCCATCACCCAGACGGTGAGGCGGTAGCCGAGCCATTGAAGCTTCAGCGACCAGGTCGGCGCCTGGATGAGGCGGGCGCTGAGGTATCCAACCCAGACCGTTCCGTAGCCCAGATTCAATATCAGCGCCATGGGCCCGGAGAAGCGGCGGATCGCCAGAAGCCACCCAATCAGGAGGCCGCCAAGGGCGACGAGAGGAAGGATATCCAGGCCATCCGCCCACCCGGCCAGCGTCACGGTCCACGCGGCCGAGCCGCTGATCAGCAGCAGAAGGAACAACATCCATAGCGTCCCCAGCGCCCCGCGCGAGGGGGTTGACGCTACCGGGAAGGCCCTGGGGACTTCTACCGGGCTTTCTCCCACCATTGGCTTAGCTCCTTTCCGGAGACCCGGGATGTGAGGTCCAGGCTCAGCGGCGTGACCGAGACGACCTGATCCACCACCAGCGCGTGGATGTCCGAATCGGGCTCCAGGTGCTCGAAGTCGATTTCTACCCGATATCCCAGCGGCCCGGGATCCGTGGGGCGACGGCGCATCGGCCGCACCGGGACGAAATACCGCTGACGGGACTGACGGGTCCACCGCCACGGCGTTTCCGGCGTTGCCGTGGCCGGGACATCGATTTTGAGCACATCCACATCCAAAGGCAACGCCTGCCGGAGGACCGCCCCGGCGAACAAACATGTGAAGTAAGCGGCGGCGCGGAAATCGATCTCCTCGGAATACCCCAGGTGGTGCTCCACTGGCGTCTGCAGGGAGACCGCCAGGGCCGGTATGCCGAAGCTGGCCGCCTCCAGGGCGGCCCCCACAGTGCCCGAAATGGTCACTCCAGACCCCACGTTCTCCCCGTAATTGATGCCAGAGATCACTAAGTCCGGTGAACGCGGCAGGATTTCCAGGATCGCGTGATCCACCACCTGGGCCGGTGTCCCCTCCACCGCATAAGCCCGGAGCGTCATGCCATTCACGACCAGAGTCTCCGGATAGATCCGCCCTTCGGAGGTGGCGGGCATACAGCGACCTGCGCCGGACCATTGGTCAAGGGGAGCCACCACCACGACCTGCCCCAGCGTCTGTAGGGCGGCGGCCGCCGCCCGCAACCCAGGCGATCGGATCCCATCGTCGTTGGTCACCAGGATGAGCGGCACAGCGTCCTCCGGAAGACAGCTTCCGCGATCCGATCTGCAATCTGCTGCAGGATCCCATCCGGCACCCCTTCGGGAACGATGGACTGCGGACGGGTGTCGATGGGATCGTTGACGTAATCGATGCAGAGGAAACGCCCTTCTTCATCCAGGGCGATCTCGCTGGAGAACAGATGCAGGCCACATACCTCCGCGATCCGATGGCCCAGAACCCACAGGGGATGCAATCCGAAGGCCTCCCGTTCCGCCTCCGAGACCGGCGTGTAGCGATGGGTCTCGGGATCCCACCAGCATGGGAATACCGTATCGACGGCGTAAAGCACCCGAAACCATGCGGGCCGTCCCTTTAGCGAACGCGGATGCACATATCGCTGGATCAGGAATGGCTGATCTGGGAAGGCCACCCGAAGAGCAGTCAAATCCTCCGGACCCGCGACCTGCTGCACGCCTTCCCCGCCACCCCCGAAGGCCGGCTTGGCGATCAGCGAGCCCCCGGCTTCGTCCGGCCATTCCACTTCGGGCTGCTCTTCCCATGAGGGGAGGATCAACGTCGGCGGGGTAGGGAGCCCGGCGGCCAGGAAGCGCCGATGCATGGCTGCCTTATCCCAGGCCGCCCGGGCGCGCTCGGTTGGGTTCAGGCGGAAAACGCCGGCCGCGCGAGCCCAATCGACCAGGGCCTCGAAGTCCTCATCCCAATCCGAGGCCCGATCGAAAAAGGCTCGGCATATCCACTCACCCTTCTGGGCTCGCCCCAAAATCCCCGGAAGATCCCCCGGCGTGATGTCCATCATCGAGAGACCGCGGCGCGCGCAGGCCTCCCGGATCATCCCCATAAACGGCCGATCGCAGTCCCAATTCCAGGCGACTGCGAGATCAACGATCTCCACAAGAACTTCATTACCAATCCACATTTCCTCTCGTAACATTCTCTCTCTACGTGCTGTTGGATAGGGCCACTGATCTCACCACGTTTCCTGACCCTCTTCATCATAGCATGAGATCGGAAATTTCCTCCAGGGAATGAGACGCCCGCCTAGTGCTTTCCCGACCGGTGGATTCTGCGCTGCGTCTCTGCCCGCAGATTTTTGAGCAGGACCGCCTCCACCCCTCAAGGGAAGTTAAAATAGGGGAGAAGCTCTGATCGCGAGGGAACCCATGCGACGCGCGATTTTCTGGATTTATGGCTTTCTAGTGGGAGGGCTGACAGGGGCTGGTTTGATCCTGTTGTTCACCCCTCAATCCGGCGCGGACTTGCGTGAAAAGATCCGGGCCCGATGGCAACAGATCCTGGAGGAAGGGCGTCAGGCGGCTGCTCAGCGTCGAGCGGAGCTGGAACGAGAACTGGCGATCCTCACCCGCCGAGCCCCGCCCGGGCCATCGCTATGATATGAAAGAGGTTCTGGAACTATTCAGCCATTCTCCCGCAATGCCCATACGGATGTAGGCGGTTTCCTCCTGGGGGATCAAGGGGGGTGGGGCCCTTCCGCCGCTTCGCGGGAGCTCCGAACGGAATGTGGCTCGGCTGAATAGTTACGAGGTTCTTCAGGTATAGGGGCGCGCTGAAGGCGCATCCCTAATCCCTATACCTGAAAATCCCTGACAGCGACTTGTGGATCAAAACGGGGTATCTGTCAGCCCAAATCCCTCACTCAAGGCCACGGCCACCACCATGGCGTGGGCGCTGTTTCCACCTTCACCCCTGACACTCCCGAAACACTTCTCACGGTGAGTGACGGCCAGAAAGCCGTTCGATACGGTTGAGCAGGATCCATCGGCGTCGGCCAGAGATCCTGCTCGTCCCCTCCTGCTGGGATCTCTGCGCGGAGTGGCCAGCCCAGGATCCGCAACGGGGCTGCATGAGCCTTCCCCCATTCCCAGATGGTATGCAGGTCCCCATAGCGTCGCCCAATCCAGGTCAACGCCCGCCGGTAGGCTTCCCGCAGAATGGGTTCCCAGTCTTCTTTTAGAGCGCTTCGATCGTTCCACGGCTCTTCCCTATCCGCCAATAACACCGCCAGGATCGCCTCCTCAGGGCGCTGGGCGAGCAGACGCCGCAACTTCTCTTCGCCGAGCTTAGCCCGCAACACAGCCCGAAGAACCTCTTCTCGCCATGCAGCATAGACCAGAGCGGAAGGGCTTTTCGCTCCCATGTCTCCTTCCCAGCGCTGGAGCATCCCATGGACCCGCCGTTGCAGCCAATCCTGCGGCGGCAGCGCCAGCAACGCCTCCCGATGCATTGCGCGAGCCACCGAGCAAGAGGGCCATTCGTCCGGTAGGGCAGTCCAGATCCAGAAGGAGGAGGCCTCTTCCGCCAGGATTCCACGAACCAGCTCCTCCGGGCGTTCCAGGGGATCTCCGAAGCCCGGTGCCGGTTGCAACCAGCGCCCATCGGACGGGGTGATGCGCGCGAGGGTGCCGGGGATCCCGGGCCAGCGCAAATGCAGCTCTCCCCTGATCCACACCGCTCGCCAGGGGAGCGGAAGAACCGGTGCGGCCATCGCGTGAAGGCGAAACCCTGAACCTTCCTGACATCCTCGAAAAAGCCCAATTTCCGGGGCGGCGCCAGCGGCAGCCCAGATCCGCCATGCCGTTTCGCGCATCGAGGCGTCCGGGAGTGACGTTGCCAATTCCCAGCGGGGGTCCGTCAAAGACGCCCGAAGGGGATCAGGGAGAGATCGAAGCACGGCGGTGATCTCCGCTTCCATCCAGCCTGGGTGGGCCATGACCAGGCCCGCCGCAACCGCCAAGCTATCCTGCGGGCGCCAGGGCTTCGCGAGGGGGTCCGAATAGAGGAGGCGGCGGCTCCAGGGGAGGCCCCGTCGCCAAGCGGCGTTCACCCCATCGGTATAGGCTTGCAGCCGGGCTCGGGTCCCATCATCGAGGCGCTCCCATGCGGCCTGGATGCGAGTGGGGAGATCTACGTGTTGAACCCATACATCGGCCGGCGCCGCCTCGGGTCCCATCAGCGCCTGCAGGCTTCCATCCGCCGCCGCCCGCCGGAAGATCAACAATGGCGCGGCATCCAGCCCATCCAGAACCCCTTCCGCGAAAGCCTCGTCCAGCGGCGAAGCGGCCTCGATTCGCCATTGCGCCGGCCCAATCCGTTGAAGCGAGATCCGACCACTCGACCCCTGTAAGGTGAGGACGGTCGGCGGGGCGACTTGGGCCCATCCCCAGCGCGCCAGCCCGCCGAGGATCAGCCCGACTGTGGAGAGCAGGAGGAGCATGCTCGCCCGGAAGCGTCGGCTCATCACGGGTTCGATCCGTGTGCGGCTGGGTTGGGAGCCTGGAAATTCGGGAAGCCCTTCGCCCGTGATCAGGAAGCTCACGGGGCACGGCCCAGCGTGACGAAAACCGTTTGTTCCTCCCCCTCTCGAATGATCTTCAGACGCACCGTATCGCCCGGGCGGCGACGCTGGATGACGTCGGGAAGAGGGTGATTCGTATCCACCGGTTCACCATCGATGGCCACGATGCGGTCTCCCGGACGCAGGCCGGCTTCCGCCGCGGGGCTATTCGGAACCACCTCCAGGATGCGGGCTCCATCGGCTTCATGGGCGACTCGAACGCCCAGCCAGGCCCTTGCAGAGGAAGGCGCAGGCGTTGAAGAAACACCCCGATCGCCCCGCCCGATCAGGTAACCCACTAAGCCTCCGGCTGCCAGCCCCACGCATCCGCAGGCCAGGCCGACCAGCACGAGCGCCAGGATCCACAACCACAACCGTCGCTGATCTCCGTTCATGCTCATCGCTCCACGCGTTCGATGGCAGCGCCCAGGGCCCGCAATTTCCCATCGAGATCCTCGTAACCCCGGTCGATTTGAACGATGTTGCGGATCATGCTGATCCCCTCGGCGCAGAGGGCCGCGATCACCAGCGCCATCCCCGCCCGGATGTCCGGGCTCTCCAGTCGCTCCCCATGCAACGGGGAAGGGCCATGGACCAGACAGCGATGGGGATCGCAAAGGACAATGCGGGCGCCCATGGCGATCAGCTTGTCTACGAAGTAAAGCCGGCTCTCAAACATCTTCTCGTGGAAGAGGATGGGGCCCACCGCCTGGGTGGCCGCCACAATTGCGATGCTCATCAGATCTGCGGGGAACCCCGGCCATGGCGCGTCCTCGACCTTCGGGATGTGCCCCCCGATATCGGGCACCACCTGGAGCGATTGTTCCGGCGGCACGTAAATATCTTCCCCATGCACTTCAAAATGGATTCCCAAACGCCGGTAGACCAGTTGCACCATGCGCAGATGGTGGGGAGCTGCATGCCGGATCCAGACCCCATCGCCGACCAGGGCGGCCAGCCCGATGAAGGATCCCACCTCGATATGATCGGATTCGATCTCCCACTCCCCGCCCTCCAGGCGATCCACCCCATGGATCACCAGGGTGTTCGAGCCGATCCCCTCGATACAGGCGCCGATTCGGTTGAGGAAATGACAGAGCGCCTGGACGTGGGGCTCGGAAGCGGCGTTGCGCAGGACCGTCGTGCCCCGGGCCATGGCGGCCGCCATCACCGCGTTCTCCGTCGCCGTCACGCTGGCCTCATCGAGCAAGATGTCCGCCCCGCTTAACCGGCTCTTCGAGCGGATTCGGAAAACCCGGTTCACCTCGTAGTATGCCCCCAGGGCTTCGAAGGCCAGAAAGTGGGTATCCAGCCGCCGGCGGCCGATGACATCTCCACCGGGCGGCGGCATCTCGACTTCGCCGAAGCGGGCCAGCAATGGGCCCGCCAGCAGGATGCTGGCCCGGATGTCCCGACAGAGCTCAGGGTTTAGAGGGCGTGGGCGCGCTCCGCGGGTATCGATACGTAGCGTATGGGAATCCAGTTCCTCAATGGTCGCCCCCAGTTCGCTCAGCAATTGCAATAGAATGCGCACATCCCGGATGCGAGGCACATTGCGCAGGATCACGGGCTCATCCGTCAACAGGGTGGCCGCAATCAGGGGAAGAGCCGCGTTTTTATTGCCGCCCGGCTGCACCTCCCCCTGAAGTCGTCGTCCTCCTTCGATGACAAAATAGGCTTCCCGCGCCATGAGATTCCTCGTTTCGGTTTTGGATAGAACTTACGCGGTTGACCTCTGGCGAGGAAGAGTTGCGAGATCCCTCCCCA
>JAUQQB010000445.1 GCA_030550075.1 Chloroflexota bacterium
CCTGCCAGACATCATAGGCGATGCCCTTCGGTTTGAGGACCTCTTCGAAGCTCTTGCGGATGTAGTGGGCCAGGATCTGACGGTTGCAGAAGGCGAAGTTCGCCGCGCAGGCCATCGCCTGGATATAGTCCTGCCCCTCGGGGCTATCGATGGGCGCGCACATCAGCTCCTTATCCGGGAGCTTGATGCCGTATTTGTGGATCACCCGCTCAAAGCGCTGCAGGTAATCGGTGCAGATTTGATGGCCGAAGCCCCGCGAGCCGCAATGGATCTGCACCGCCACCTGACCCTCGAAGAGGCCCATCCGTTCCGCGCCCACCGGATCGAAGATCTCATCCACGACATCGACCTCGATGAAGTGATTGCCCGCGCCCAGGGTGCCCAACTGATCCTTCCCCCGCTCCTTGGCCTTGGGCGTGGCCTTGTCCGGGTTGGCGTTCGGCATGCAGCCGAACTCCTCAGTATGCTCCAGGTCCTCCGGCCGGGCGTAGCCGTGGCGCAGCGCCCAGCGAGCTCCCTCCGCCAGCACCTCATCCAGCTGCTTCGCCGTGAGGGGCACATGCCCCTCGGAGCCCACCCCGCTGGGACAGTTATAGTAGATCCGTGATGCCAGTTCCGAGAGGTGTGGCGCGATCTGTTCCTGAGTTAGGTTCGTAGCCAGCAGGCGAACGCCGCAGTTGGATACCACGAAGCCATTTGCAATGAAGTTGTGCTCAGGATGCCACACCGTGAAATCATACACCGCCTCGGTATAACCCTCGACCGGCTCGATGCGCTCGATTTCCTCCCAAATCACTCCGGATCGACCCAGCCCCTCCGTCGCCTGGGCCATATAAGTCTCAAAATCGGGAAAATCCCTCGGAAGGCCAGCGTCTACATACCTGTTCGATCCGATGGATCGTTCCACAAAGCGGGTATTCACAGAGGAGGGAACGGCCGCGACCACGGACGCAACAGGCAGACCCTGGTGGTGCGCCGCAAAGATCTTCCGGCGAAGAAGCTGTCGGGCCTCGCGAACAGCCCGCTTGCGCTTCAGATACTGAGCGCTGACAAGGCTCTTGAAACGGCGCTCGCTGTTATACTCCACCCCGATTCGCGTAAAGAAGCGGATCAGATTATCGGCCTGTCCGGAGATTAAAAGCCGTAGAATCACCGAGCGCGACCCGTCAGCTCGCTGAAGCGCCCGCTTTTCCACATAGATCCCCGATGTTCGAACCCCAAATCCCTGAAGCATCTCCGCAATGTCAGCGAGGAAGCGATAGCCGTCTGTCACGCGATGCTCCGCCTTGGCAATGGTCAGGACAGGCCGCCGCAGCTTCACACGGGAGCCATTGTGCAATGCGACAGCGGTCAACTCCGCACCAAAGAGCGCCGCAAGGAAAAGACGCTGTTGCCAGAGCGGTGCTCGCTTAAGCCAATCCGGGATTCGATCCGCTTGTTCGGTCTTCCGCCCCAGTGGCAATCCCATGGCAGCCAACATGGCAACCAGGCCCGTCGAATTCACCTCCAATTCGCCAACAGAGCTCACAACCTCGTAAACCTGATAGGGGGTCCGAACCGCGACCTTTCGACGTCGAGAGCGAAGGTAGGCCCCATAGCCCAGCCTTCGGAGATCCAGAAGGATCTCCTCTAGATCCTCCTCCTTGCCATAAAGAACCAGAACCCCTTCTTTCCGTCGGCGCATGAAACCGACCGTTCCATCTCCCCATGCATAGCCAAGTAGCTTCAGCAGATAGGGAAGCGCAGGCGAGCTGTAGCGTAAAGGCAACAATCCCCGGCGGTGGAGGCCTGCTATGGCTTTCGTGATCGCGCCCTTCTGGCGGTCCTTTCCTGCCGCTCGTAGAACACGCTCCACGTCTGTTTCGTCCACGATGATTTCATCCGAAGGCGGCTCATAAGGAACGCCTTCAAAGGGCAGGAAAGCAATCCGATCCCCCGGCTTCAATTCGACCAGAGGACGCATCCCCTCAGGCGTCCAGAACGGATGATCTCCAGTGGCCACGATCTCATCCCCCGCCCGCGTGATCAGTCGGTAAAGGATCGGATCCGCAGGCCGCTGCAAGAAACGAGCCACCGGGGTTCGATCGAGCCGTGCATTTCGCGGATCATAGCAAGCCAGTTCCGCCTGATGCCAGACATCCGCCATCTCCCCGATCGGGAGCGTGTAACCGAGGACGTGCAAGATGCGCGTGTCCCCTGTCAGACAGTTGATGTCGTAGCCGATCGCTCCAGGGGAAATGATCCCTCCCGGGACCTTGCTGGCCATCACGCCCCCGATGGGGAACCCGTAGCCCATATGCACGTCTGGCATTACCACCACAGCGCCAACTAGGCCAGGCAGGGATGCCGCATTCACCGCCTGATGCACGGACAGATCCCCCAGCGCATCCTCCAGCAATTCCTCGTCCGCATAGATGCGGACCGGGACGTTCATCCGGGGGTCGAATTCCCTGGGAAGCTCCCAGAGATACTCATTAATTCGTCGGAAATCCTGCTTCCGAATCTCCCGCGCCATGGTCTTCCTCCTCACACGTCAAACACCAGTTCCACCCAGTAACGTCCATCCTCCTGATGGATGGCCACGTTGTGGTAGGTCACCGCCTTAATATATTTTCGCAGCTCCCGGGCCCGTTCTCCATAAGCGGCCGCGCGGAGGCGACCGAGGGAGTCTGGATCCACGGGATCCGGCAGACAGAGTTCATGAATCTCAAACCGTCGGAAGGCGAGCTGCTCCCGTTCCGTGAAATAGACCAGCTCGTTCAGCCAGGCCACCAAGAGGCCCTCCGGGCTGGCCGCCTCCACCTCGACCTCCCGCCGCTCGGATTCCCCCAGAGCGTCCAGGTCGACCAGCAGGCTATACATCCCCAGGGCGGCATGGGCGAACAACTCAGGCAGGGTGCGCCCGTAAGCCCGGATCGCCCAGTCCGCTGTATGGGGGATCTCCTCGAAGGGCACCTCCGGA
>JAUQQB010000027.1 GCA_030550075.1 Chloroflexota bacterium
TACCCATACCGCCCCGCCGGGGTATCCGTGCGTCCCGGAGGTCCGCTACGACCCGGTCTATGAGCGGATGATGGATCGCTGCTACTGGGACTACCTGCGCGTCTACGTCCCCCGCGGTGTCCGGCTGTTGAAGGCCTCCCGTATCCCGGTGCCAGGGGAAGCTCTCTGGTCGGGCCAGCCCGAGGAAGGCGAGGTGGCCGTCCGGCCCGCCGAGGAGGGGCCGCTTCTCTCCCTGGAGACGCTGCTCCTCCTGCCGCCGGGCACCGTCCAGGCTCGCTCCTTCACCTGGGCGCTGCCGGAGGAGGTAGTAGCCTGGCAGGGGGACAAGAGGACGTATCGGCTGCGGGTGCAGAAGCAGCCGGGGACGGCCGGGCATTCGCTCTGGATCCGCATCCGGTTGCCTGCTGGGGCCTCTCTCGAGGCGGTCGATCCGCTCCCTTCGGCGAGGGAAGGGAATATCCTCGTTTTCGAGACCCGGCTGGATCGGGATCGGGAATTTATCCTGCGTTTTCGTGTTGAATATAATCCCGCGGATGGGAGGGAGTGATGCGGAGAGGGGCTTCTTGGCTGGTTGGGATCGCCCTGCTGATCTTGGGGCTGGCGGTGGCGCCGGACCTCTGGGCGGCGCCGGGGCAATCGCCCCACCGTCAGACCGTCCCTACGCGCACGCCGGTCCGGTCCCCGACTCCGCCGCCCCCGCCCGGGGAGACCTCGCCGGCGCCGACAGTGGCGGCGCCCACCGCGACCCTCCCTGCGGTCTCGCCCACGGCGACGGCCCCATCTCCTACCACCGCCATGCCCGCGGCCACCCGCCTGCCGGCCCCGTGGACGGCGACGCCCACGGCGACCCCTTCCCCGTCCCCTACTGTCTCTACACCCACGGATACCCCCACCCCGTCGCCGGCCCTGCCCACCGCGCCTCCTACGTTTACCCCGGCCCCGATGCCTGCCGCCTCGGCGGGGCAGAAAGGGTGGGAGGTGTCCCCGCTGCTGTGGGGAGGGCTGGGGCTGATCGGGCTGGGGTTGATCCTCCTGCTGGCCTTCCGGAGGCGGCATGGGTAGGCCCCTGTGGATCCAGGGGGCGGGCTGGGCGCTGATTCTGGCGGGCGGCGCGCTGGTGCTGGCCGCGCTGCTCCAGGGGACGGCGCGACCCTCGGCCCCTGCCCATCCCCCCCCGGAGCCGCTAATCCCCACCCGCACTCCCACCCTCCCGGCTCTCGAAGAGGCGCCGCCGGCTCCCGCCGCTTCGCCGTCGCCGACCCTCGCCGCCCCCTCCGTTGATCCGATGCCCCCTCCGACATCCACGCCCACGCGGTTGGGCGGCGGGGCTGGCCGCTCCGGCGATGCGCCCTCTACCTCCGTCCCGCGGCCCTCCCCCACGGCGTCCATGGGGGCCTCACCCAGCCATTCCCCTGCCCCCAACGCCTCCTATCTTTTGTACCGAGGCCGTCCCCGCTGGGGGATCGGGGTGCCTATCGGGCCCATCTCGAAGTATCACATCGCGCCGCTCCGCCTGGGCTGGTACCTGGATTGGCGGGCCCGTCCCGATCCGCCCCAGCCGGGGGGCGTGGAGTATGTCCAGATGGTCCGGTTGCGGGATGGGGCCCTCCGGCCCGACGCAGAGGCCATCGCCGCCATCGCCCGGGCCAACCCCGGCTCCCTGTGGCTGATCGGCAATGAGCCGGACGTGAAGTGGCAGGACAGCGTGGAGCCAGCGGTCTACGCCCGTCTCTACCACGAGGCCTATTGGGCGATCAAGGGGGCGGACCCCACCGCGCAGGTGGCGATCGGCGGGGTCGCCCAGCCCACGCCGCTGCGCCTGCGCTACCTGGATATGGTTCTGGAGGCCTACCGGGCGCAGTTCGGGGCGGAGATGCCGGTGGACGTCTGGAACGTGCATAACTTCCTCCTGCGGGAGGAGCGGGGATCGTGGGGGGTGGACATCCCGCCTGGCCTGCCGGACCGGCGAGGGGTGCTTTATGAAGTGGACGATTCCGGCAACCTGGAGGCCTTCCGGCGGCAGATCTGGGACTTCCGGCGCTGGATGGCCGCGCGGGGCTTCAGGGGTCGCCCCCTCATCGTCTCCGAGTATGGCATCCCAATGCCGGAGGACTACGGCTTCCCGCCGGAGCGGGTGGTGGCCTTCCTGCGGGCCACCTTCGAGTTCTTCCTGACGGCGGCCGACCCGGCCCTGGGCGACCCGACGGACGGCGGCCGCTTGGTCCAGCGCTGGTCCTGGTACAGTCTGGACGACATCACCTACCCCACCGGCAACCTCTTCGACCCCCAGACCGGGGCACTGACAGCGGTGGGGGAGGGGTGGGTGAAGTACATAGAAGAACTGTATGGGAGGTAAAAAAGATGAAGCGAAAGCATTGGCGCCGGATGTTGGGATTCGTTGTAGTTCTGTTTCTATTGATTGCGTCGTGGACGCCCGGTTGGAGCATGCCCAGCCAAAGCTCAGAGCGGCAAACGGTCCCTGAGCTCATCCCTCGAGCTTACTTACCCCTCGTAATGAAAAACTATCAAGCTCCTTCACCTTTGTGGCGGTTCTGTGCCGCGCAGGCACGTCGGTCGATCCTAGACTACTCCGAGACAGAGATCATCGGATTGCGTTTGGGCTGGATTGTGGATTGGACGGTGACGCCCAACGCACCCAGGCCTTATGGAATGGAATACGTGCCGATTGTCCGCGTGAAACAGTGGAAGCTCCAGGATGGCTCAACCTGGACAACCTGCTGTGTGGGATGCCCTTATGTTCAAGTCGGAGGGCGGTATACGTATACCGTTCAACCCGATTGGAGCATGATTCGCGCTGCGGCCCAGGCCCACCCGGGCATGCTGTGGGTGATCGGCAACGAAATTGAGCGGGTGGATTGGGGTCAGGGCTATTGCGCCCGTCAGGATGAGATCCTCCCGGAGGTCTACGCCACGGCCTATCATGAAATACGTCAGGCCATTTTAGAGGTGGATCCGACCGCTAAATTCGCGATCGGGGGCGTCATTCAGGCCACTCCGCTACGGCTACAGTATCTCGATAGGGTGTGGAACGCTTACCTGCAGCAATACGGGGAGCCAATGCCGGTGGACGTCTGGAACGTTCACGCCTTCGTGCTGCAAGAAAAGCGCGGGAGCTGGGGAGCAGAGATACCGGCCGGTCTGGAGGCGGATGAGGGCAGATTATACTCTGTTCTGGATAACCGGAACTTCTCTATCGCCTGGGAACATATCCAGGCATTCCGCACATGGATGAAGAGCAAAGGTCAGCAGAACAAGCCTCTGATTATCACTGAATATGGGGTTAACATGCCTTCCGATTTCGCCGGGTTCTCGCCAGAGGAGGTTCGCGATTACTTCATGTACCCTTCATTTGAACACTTTATGAATCAAACCGATCCGAACATAGGCTATCCCGCCGATAACTACCGCTTGGTGCAGCGGTGGTGCTGGTATAGCTTGGATGATGATAGCGGGAAATGGGAAAATGGGGAATATCATCAATTCTACAACGGCAACTTACTGTATTCAGGATTAGGAGAGAAGCCGACCGGGCTATCACCGTTAGGACACTACTGGCGGGACTACGTGAGTCGCCTGCCCCCGGCTTCCGAGCCGCCTTATACGCTCTCCGCTTCTGGAGAGCCCCGGGCAGCGCCTCGAACCTCGAGGGCCGATAGCTTAGACATCGGCGTTGGTAGCGTAGATGCGGCTGATGGCCGCTCCTGCGATGGTCAATCGGTTCGTTTGGTGTTCACCGCACCCTCGCCTTACGGAGCTTTTTTTGGAAATGGCAGGAGGGAGGCTTCCTATGTGGTTAAGGAAGCTCTCGTTTGCCTCCCTTCCCAAGCATCCCCCTAGTTAACGAACACTGTGTTGATCACACTATAGTATTGAACGTTGGCGGTGGAAAAACGAGCGAAGCAAAGCTGGCTGCCCTCGCGCTGTCTCCAGCAAGGCGGCAGTCACCTGATACAGATGGGACAGATCATCGGGAGCGAAGCCGGCCAGGTTCGCATACCTGGTATGATTCCATACCATCTCAACCGGATTCGGGTCCGGCGCATCGGGCGGCAGCCACTTCACCTCCAATCCATCCGAATGCTCCGCCTGAAGATGGCGAACCGCTTTCCGGTGAGGCCTCAGATGATCCGGGATCACGATATACCTGTGCCGCAGGTAGAAATGCAACCAATTCTTGAGGAAAGAAACAGCCGTATCCCAGCGGATGTTCTTCGATAGGGTTGAAAATAAAGTCCTAACCGGCGCTGGCGAGGGGCGATCGTGATGGACTCAACGATTCTGAACGGGGGTCTGCCCTTTTGGCGCCCAGACGCGACGGGCAACTGGCGGAAGCATTCATTCGCTTTCGTCTGTGAAGACGATGATCCACCGATTCCGACTGGCGTTTCTTGTGCCAGCGCGCGATGGCTTGTTCCTCCTGCTTCCGAGCCCGGCGCTCTGGTTTTTGAGCGCTCCGGCCCATCTCTCGCAGGATAGACCCGACATGACCGGGAGGATCCTGAACCCCAAAGGGGGCTTTGATCGCCTGGGCGACGCGGGGCAAGGCCCACTGGTCGGTGGGAAAGCCTGCGGCACAGGCCCCCCAAAGCAGGATGGCTTCCCGTTCTTTACTTTACTTTATGTTCGGACGAGCGTTGGGGTGGGGGTCCGGGATGGAGTTGGGCCTTCGGCGCCTCTGGCTCTCCCTCCGGAAGAGCCTTTTTCCACCGGAAGACCGATCCGGAGGAGACGCCGATGGTTAATAGTATGCGGAGACAATGGTGGCCAGCGCCCTCAGATTGAAAAGAAGCATGAAGCTCACGATTCCAAGGCCAATCCAAAATCGGGCTGGTTTTGGCAGCGTCGCACCGAGGCCCCATGTGCCGAGCAGGGCGCAGCTGACCAGTGCCGGAAACAGGAATCGGCCCTGGGGTTGAAAATGCGAAAAGTTATAGCGAATCACCCCGACGAAAGCCAGACATAATCCGAAAAGTAGAAGAAACAATATACGAATGTGAGAGCTCTCTCGCCACCGTCTCAAGGAACGAACCATGTGATACAGGGAAAGAATCATCCCCAGGATCCATTCTCCGAATGCGATTTGAATCCACCAAGATGGAACCGGGATGTTAGCCCATCCAAAGCGAGCAAAGAAGAGATCGATGAGCAAAGGGAAAAACGGCTTCCAATAGGTCCACGATAGGGATTGAGGTTTTATCTCCATCTGGGCTTTTGTATAAGCGAGGGCTGCACGGGCTTCCGGATAGAGTAAATAATACAGGGCAGTAATGATGATGGAAGTTGCAATGATCTGGATAGTCAGTCTGATTTGTTCTTTGGTGGAGCTCGATGGAGGAAGGATTGCAGCAAGGAGCGCCACAGGGATCAAATAGACAGAAGTAAGTTTGGTGAGAAGCCCTATTCCCAAGGTTAGTCCCATAAGCCAGGCAAGTCGATTCCGGTGCTTCCAAGAGAGCTGCATCTCGACAGCCAGAAGAAATAGCAGCGCGGAAATTGCGTTATTTAAAGTGTCATTGCGTACTGAAGCACTAATGAAAGAGAACTGAGGCAGAAAGGCAACCCAGGCGGCTGCGACTACCTCGAATCCATCCATCCCCAGCGATCGACCGATCCGATACGTGGCGATGATGACTACTAATCCCCACAGAGCTGAGGTCCATCTTAAAATCAGTAGGCCCCACTGGTGCTCCCAAATCTTAAATGGATGTGGCGCTTCTGCGCGAAATAGATTGGGATATGCAAACGGATCGGGGCAGAAGAGGGGGTTAAAAGGTGGGATCTCAGCAGGCAAAGAGCGAGGAACGAGAAGTTGTAGGATCCTATACACTACAGCGAGGGGTAAATAGCCCAAGGCAGGATGATACCATTCATAATTTGAAGTAGTAAAAGCGTAATCTTTGCAGAAACGGTCCGTTTGACGGATCCCCGGATCATTGGGTGGACGCCATCGCCCTGCGAGCTCGGTCAGATAACGATAATGGGCTGGCTCATCAGGTGTTTCCCAGGGCGGTACCAGGGCCGCATAAAGGATGATCAAGACCCCGTAAGCGAGAGTGATTACTAAGAGTGGCCTGGGAAGATGCATAGGCATGCCTCACATGGGAGCTGACTTGCCGATTTATGGCCTGAACAGATCGCTTATTGCCTAAATCCGGATAGACCGATCCGCTCTTTAACCAAAACCAAGGGAGATCGCAAACCTCTGCTGTGAATTCTATACGCCGAGAGCGTGCTGTCGGCGCAGAATAAACGCTACAGCCGTAAGAAGAACTCGCCAGGCAAGCCCCCAGAGGTCCTGGCCCGATGAAATTCCGGGAGAAAATCGTCCTTTAACAGAAGACTTGTTGCACAACAATTTTCCCGTTGTGAGGACGTTCCACCCTTTGGGGTGGGAGAGCGGATCCGGTGACGCGTTCGGCCTTCCGGCCTCGTCGGTCCATCTGGAAGTTCACAATGCCCACCACCGCCAGAAACACCGTGTCATAGAGCGCCAGCATATGGCGGAATCCCGACGACAAGATCCGAAAACGCTTCAACCAGCCGATCGGATGCTCCACCACCATCCGCATCGAAGCCCGTTCCGGATTGGCCCGCTTCGGATCCGGAAGCAAAGGAGGATTCCGTCGCGCCTTGTGCGGGGTCCTGATGCTCCGGTCCGGATCGTCATTTTGCAGCCCATCGAAGCCCGCATCGCCGATCCCCATCATGGATTCGGGAATTTGCCGGATTATCCCCGATTCCACCGCCAGGCGCAAATCGTGTTGGGAACCGGGCGCCGAGAAACTCGCCCCGCGGATATACCCCGGGTGATCCACCGCGAGGAGGGTCTGGCGGGGATGGGTCTTGCGGCCCCCGGAGGAATGTGGCCGTTGCGCCTCGGGGTCCTGCGGGCGCTGGATGCGCGGTTCGGTTCCATCGATCATGGCCAGCAAATCGGGGAAGGTCTCCAGGACCTCCTCGACGCGCTTCCCTTCCCCCTGGTGGGGGGGCTGGGGCCAGCCCAGCGAAGCAAGGCCCAGCGGCTGGAAGGCGTTCCACACCTGCCGGGTGTTCCGACTCACCGTGGCCTTGTCTACGCCGAAAAAGAAGGCCAGGGCCTCCAGGTTACCGTATTGCCGAAGCCCGATGAGGGTCATCCGTAACATATTGGGGAGGGAGAGGCGATATTTGCGCCCGCCCCCGATGGCCCGGCGGCGATCCGGTCGGCTCCGCCGTTCTCGTCTCTGCGGTTGCCCCACCGGCAGAAAGCGAGCCAACGGTTCTTCGAACTCCTCCACTGTCAAGCCGGTGAGGGATCGAAACCGCAGGGGCTTCGAGCGGAGAACGTCCACCGAAAGCACGGCCGGCTCTCTCCAACGAGAGGTCTTAACTTAAAATATACCCCAGCCTATTGTGCAACAAGTCTTTTGAATCTCCGGCTGGCGTTTCTTGTGCCAGCGCGCGATGGCTTGTTCCTCCCGCTCCCAAGCCCGGCGCTCTGGTTTTTGAGCGCTCCGGCCCATCTCTCGCAGGATAGACCCGACATGACCGGGAGGATCCTGAACCCCAAAGGGGGCTTTGATCGCCTGGGCGACGCGGGGCAAGGCCCACCGGTCGGTGGGAAAGCCTGCGGCACGGGTCCCCCGAAGCAGGATGGCTTCTTTTGTTCGGGCGAGCGTCGGGGTGGGCGACCGGGATGAGGTTGGGCCTTCAGCGCCTCCAGCCCTCCCTCGGGAAGGGCCTTTTTCCACCGGAAGACTGATGTGGAGGAGACGCCGACGGCCTCGGCTACCGTCCGAACACCTCTGCCCTGCGCGAGCATACGGGCGGCAATCATGCGTCGCATTTCCAGATCTTTGGCGCTCCCTTTAGGCCTCATAGGCCCAAGGATGGATCAGGATGCTTACTTTGTCAGAACGAGGTTCAATTAGGTAAACGCAGATAGCCGCTAATGTGGTCCTTGCCTCGGGTCGAGCTGGCAGATGCTCGCAAGCTTATAGCGGATGGCGTTGCCGATGGGCGAAATGGATTGATGCGGCGGAAACCGGGACGCTGGCGATTCGGACTGCGGTTTGGGAGACAGGCTATGAGGCTGGCCTTCTGAGACACCTAAGGGGATTTGGTGTCGGGTTCGGGGCCTGTGAGTTGCGGCCCGGCGGCCGGCAGATGATTTCCCGTTCGGTGAGGTTGTTTAGGATAAGACTCCGGCGGGAGTGATCGGTCAGGGCCAACCCTGTCTGGAGCTAAGGAGAACGTTCGACTGAATTAAATTACTGACTCTGGCGAATTTTGAAAGGTGTAGGACACTGCTCAAAAAGTGGCTTTCTGATGCCTCCAGTGGAAGATTGTCTGCAAAAATGGGGCGTGGTGGAGCAAAGACTAAGCCGGAGTGTCCCAAAACCGATTTTCGCCAGACTCCAGTTAAATTCCAATCAATGGTGAACGTTATGTCTCGACTGCTGATTGTAACTCATGAGCACATTGGACCTCGAATGGCCGGTCCCGGGATCCGGGCGTGGGAGATCGCCCGGGCCGTGGCCCGATATGGGTTTCCTGTCACGTTGGCGAGCCCCCATCCGGGAATCAGTGAAGCGGACCAGGTGAAGGTGGTGGGGTTTTCATGGGATGATCCTCAGTCGCTCGAGACATGGATTCGGGACAGCGATGTGGTGATGGCGGTGGGGCCGGTATTAAGCCGGGTCCTTCATTGGCTTGGAAGGCCTTTAGACCTTCCAACGATTGTGGATCTGTACTATGTGCCGGAAATCGAAATGACTCTGATCCAGGCCATAAGCGATCCCTCGTTTCCGCTTGTAGATTTATTGATCGCCGAAACGTTAGTTTACCTCAGCAACGGCGATTTCTTCCTCTGCGCAACGGAACGTCAGTTGGATTTCTGGATGGGAGTGCTGTGGATGGCCGGGCGCCTGAATCCACATACCCTGCTTCTCAATCCGGAACGCTGGTTTGCCCGCGTCCCTATGGGGATCCCCGATGATCCCCCGCGGTCCGACGGCTCGGTTCTTAAAGGCGTGGTGCCCGGCATTGGCCCCCAAGACAAGGTGGTGCTCTGGATGGGCGGGATCTGGGAATGGACGGATCCGTTGACCTTGGCTGCGGCCCTTGAGCGGGTTTTATCCCGGCGTCAGGATGTGCGATTCGTGTTTGGTGCGCTTCAGCATTATGATCCTCAGGTCGTTCCTCCAATGTCTAAAGCAGCCCGTTTCCTGGAGCGATGCCGAGAGGCTGGGTGGCTGGGTCGTTTCGTCTTCTTTCTGGATTGGGTGCCTTATGAGCGGAGGGCTGCTTATCTGCTGGAGGCGGACGTGGGGATTAGCCTCCATGAGAACCCCTGGGAGAGTCGCTACGCCATTCGCTCCCGATCGTTGGATTATCTGTGGGCGTCTCTTCCCTGTGTGCTGAGCGCGGGGGACGAGCTGGCTGACCTGCTAGCAGCCTCCGGCCTCGCTCGGGTGGTCCCCCTACGGGATCCGATCGCCGTGGCGGACGCCCTGTTGGCTTGGCTGAGTGACCCACCGCCTCGAGCAGAGCTCAAGGCGCGCACGTCTGCGCTTCGGGAGATGCTGCGTTGGTCTTCGGTTGTGCGCCCCATTGTGGAATTCCTCCAGCAGCCGCGCATGGCACCGGACGCCTCGGTGGCGCGGGATCGCATCCATACGTTGATCCGTCTGCGTTGGGAGAACGACCGCCTGCGGGAAGAGAACAGCCGCCTGCAAGAAGAGAACAGCTGCCTGCAGGAAGAGAACAGCCGCCTGCAGTCTGAGCTAAGTTCCATTCGCCGTGGGCGGATTGTCCGCGCTTTAAATAGACTTTATGAGCTTTTCGGGAAGCGCTTTCTATGAAGGTCCAGGCTACCATTATCCTGCTGGTAAAGAACGGCGAGCGCTATCTCGGCGAGGTCCTGGAGGGGATCTTCGCCCAGAAAACTTCGTTCCCTTTTGAGGTGCTGGCCATCGACTCGGGATCCCGCGATCGTTCCCGGGAGATCTTAGGCCGCTACCCGGTGCGCCTGTGGGAAATCCCGCCCGAGACATTCAACCACGGGGAGACCCGCAATCTGGGAGGCCAGCTGGCCCATCCCGACGCGGCATATCTGGTTTATCTTTCCCAAGATGCCACTCCAGCTAACGCAGAGTGGCTGGAAGCGTTGATCACACCGATGGAAGAGGACGCATCAGTCGCCGGTGTCTTCAGTCGCCATCTCCCCCGCCATGGGGCGTGCCCCTCTCTGGTGCGCCAGTTGGTGACCCATTGGCAGACCGGAGGCACAACCCGCCTGATCAAGCGGATGCCTTCCTCCCGAGAGGAGTTCGAGGCCAACCGGTTTTATTACATTTACTTCTCCAACACGAGCTCAGCGATCCGACGCGCCGTGTGGGAGCAGATCCCCTTCCGCCCAATGGCCTTTGGGGAGGATGCGGATTGGGCAGAGCGGGTTTTGGAGGCTGGATATGCGATCGTGTTCGAGCCCCGGTCAATGGTCTTCCACTCCCACGACTATGGGTTGCTGGAGCTGTTCCGGGAGAACGCTGATTACGCGGCAGCATTTCGTGAACGTTTTAATCCTCCAGCCTACCGGCGATTCGGACTGGGGACGGTTGTCCGAGCGGTGATCGGGGAGGGCTGGCGGGATTGGCAATTCATCTGGGCTCGGGAGCCCTTCCGTAGCCAACCCCTCCGGCGGCGGCTCCTCTGGATGCTTCACAGCCTGGCCTGGCATTTCGCGGTGGGAATGGGAACCTATACTGGCATTCGAGGCCTCACCCGGCGGCCTTTCCTTGCTCGGTTTCTCTCCCGGCAGGAGCGGGTTCGCCGCGGGTGAGCTTGGGGAGGGAGCTATGATAAGACCTTGGAAGGTTGTCTCAATCCTCCTTCTCATTGGGGCAATAATTTTGGATCCCTCTCTTTCTGTTGGAAAAGGAGAAGAGCTCCCTGCGGGCACCTTCACGGGGGGCGCTTCCGCACCGGCTCAAATGCTTGGGATCGCTCACGCAGTTCATCTTCGACCCACGCTTGAATATGGGCAGGAGATCCAGAAATTTAGCAGCTTGGTGGGCAAGCGACCCGCGCTGGTGATGTATTTCCTGGACTGGCAGGGCAACCCTAACGCCCAGGGCTTGGATCGCTATTTTGATCCTTACCTCGTAAACACTATCAGCAATACGCTGCCCCTATCTGAACGGCCAGCGATTATGCTTACCTGGCAGCCGCTTCACGGGCGACAAGCCACAGGCTGCGCGCAGGATTATAACGCCGGGATCCCGCTGCCGGACATTCTGAATGGTAGGTGTGATAACTACATACGGGGATTTGCACGCGCCTTAAAAGCACGCCCCGAGCGTTTTCTCTTGCGCTTTGCCCATGAGATGAACATCTCGGACTCCCCATGGTGGGTGGGGCACATTGGGGCTGATCCTTCCCTCTACGTTGCGGTCTGGCGGCATGTCCACCGAATCTTTTCGGAGGAGGGAGTCCCCAACGTGGAATGGGTTTGGAGCCCGAACTATGCCAGCAATCCACCTGATCTCTGGAACGATTTCCATCGTTACTATCCAGGGGACGCTTATGTTGATTGGATTGGTCTAAGCGGCTACAACTGGTATAATACCCGCCACCCAGTGGTTTGGAGGTCCTACCGCGACCTTTACGACGTGGTCCTCCGAGACCTGGCCTGTTCTTACGCCAAGCCCCAGATCATCGCTGAGATCGGGTCGGTGGAGGGGGATGGAGTTAATTTGGCAAAGGCCGCTTGGATGCGGGATGCCTATCAGCAGGCTCCGGCGTATCCTTTCCTCCGCGCAGTCCAGTGGTTCAATGATTATGCTTATACGGACCCAAATAACGCTGATTTTCGGATTACCACAGGTACAGCCCAGGATGGGGATGTCCGCCCATTAGAACCATGGACAGGAGCCTATAGAGAGGCCGTAGCGAATCCTATTTATACCACCACGCTGCCGTCGTTGGATCAGGCCACTCCTCCATCTACTTATTGTGGCGGGCCTCCCTTCCGCCTTTCCCCAAATGTCGCCTTGATGGCACCGATTGATTTGACGTCAATTCAACTGATCGGCATAAGCTATACTTCAACCGTTCAGATCAGCATCAGCCTTCCTGATTCCTTCTCTGCCACGCCATCGCCAGATCGGATGGATCCCCCGTGGGGGATCTCAATTATTCAGGTGAAGACCCAGAACACAGCGCAAGGAACATATACCCTCACAGTTCACGTTAGCGGGGAAGGAGTTTCGCTGAATCTTCCGGTCCAAGTTCGGGTGGTCAACCAGGTTTACCGGATGTGGCTACCTGTCGTCTGGAGGTGAGTTGGAGAATGCGCCTCCTGTATGTGACCAATGGGTTCCCTCCTACTGCCCTCGGAGGTGTGGAGGTCTACACTTGGGAGATCGCCCGAGCTATGGCCCGTCGGGGCCACACGGTTTGGGTGTTCTGTCGGGAGAGCGATTTCCAGCGCCCGGATTACGAACTGATCCGTGATGAAGTGGACGGGCTGTCGATCCTCCGCGTTGTGAACGACTTTAAGAAAGCGCATCGTTTCTCACATACTTACGTGGACGATCGCATAGAGGAAATCTTTCTTGGGGTTCTTCGGGAGATTCAACCAGATCTCGTCCATTTCCAGCATTTGATTGGGCTCTCCGCCCGGCTGCCCCGCCAGGCACGTTCCTTGGGGATTCCGGTGCTGATGAGCCTCCATGATTTCTGGCCGCTTTGCCATCGCGTGCATCTCCTGAACCGGTGGGAGCAGCCATGTCCAGGGCCGTTTCAGGGCGGCGATTGCGTGATATGCGTTCGGGGACCCCGCTCGACTTCTCGACTGCACTCGCTTCTGCGAGCAATCAAGCCATGGCTTCCAACCCCTATTTTTTCATGGATCATGCGCCGGATTGGAGGGGCCACCTTGGCTTCATGGGATGAGGTAAACCAGAAGGACTTTCAGGAGCGCTATGAGATCTTTCGCGAAGCGTTGATGTCCTGCGCGCTCTTAGTGGTCCCCAGTGCTTTCGTTCGAGAAATGTTTCGCCAAAATGGAATAACTCAGCCAGAGATCCGAGTTCTTCCCCTGGGGATTTCGCTCCCGGATAGCAAGACCGTTCCGGATCCTA
This sequence comes from Chloroflexota bacterium, assembly GCA_030550075.1. Taxonomy (GTDB): domain Bacteria; phylum Chloroflexota; class Anaerolineae; order Thermoflexales; family Thermoflexaceae; genus Thermoflexus. Next base: position 13,146 of record JAUQQB010000027.1, read on the forward strand.
GGGATCCCGGAGAAAGGAAGGAGTTGCGCATCGGCTATATTGGATGGTTTGGGTCCCCCAAGGGTGTGCATCTCCTGATTGAGGCTTTCCGTCGCATTCCGGATGAGGGCCTCTCTTTGCATCTGTTCGGCCCGATTTACGAATCTCATCCCTACTATCGATGGTTGCGTGAATTGGGCGGGATAGACCATCGAATTGTGTTTCGTGGTCCCTTCGCACCGGAGAACCGTAGCTGGATCTATCGCTCCATCGATCTTCTGGTGATCCCGTCGATCGGTCCCGAAACCTTTTCAAGAGTGGCTCGTGAGGCGTTAGTTCATCGCGTTCCTGTGGTGGCCTCTCGCACGGGAGCCCTGCCAGAAGTGATCCGGGATGGAGTGAATGGTTTCCTGTTCGAGCCGGGGAATGTGGAAAGCTTGTTCCAGGTCCTCCAGCGGGTCGTCCGCCGCCCTTCAATCCTAAGGGAACTGGATGTGCCTGGACCGGCACAGATTCTCTCCATCGAGGACCATGTTCAAGCCCTGGAGCGGGTGTATCGCGAGGTTCTCTCGACAGGGGGCCGCACGTGCCAGCGGTGAGCGTCGTAATCCCGACTTGGAAAGGGACGTCCCGATTACAGCGCTGCCTTAAGGCCCTCTCCCAACAAACCTTTCGGGATTTCGAGGTGATCGTGGTCTGGAACGAGGGAGGCGATGGTGAAGGGATCCATGTCCCCGCTGGGATGGCATTGCGGGTGAAGACGAGCGAGATCAACATCGGGTTCGCGGCAGCGGTGAACTTGGGGGCACGTGTGGCCCAAGGGACTTACTTGGCTGTCCTGAACGACGATGCATTCCCCGAACCCGGCTGGTTGGAGGCGCTGGTGGAGGGGATGGAAGCCGGAGAGGAGGTCGGGGCCTGCGCTAGCCTGATGGTGTTCGATCAGCATCCCGACGTAGTGCAAAGCGCAGGCATTGCGATGGACCGCGCGGCCATCGCCTGGGATCGATGGCGAGGAAGGCCGGTGGTGGAGGCCCAGGTGGGGGGTGAGGTTTTCGGGGCTTCAGCGGGGGCAGCCCTCTATCGGAGGCGGATGTGGGAGCAGCTTGGGGGTTTCGATGAACGGTTCTTCGCTTACTTAGAGGATGTGGAGCTGGCATGGCGCGCCCAAGTTGCTGGGTGGCGGTGCGTTTACGTCCCCGGCGCAGTGGTTCGACATCAGGGCAGCGCCACACTGGGAGAGGGCTCGCCTCGCAAGAAGATCTTGCTGGGGCGGAACAAAGTGTGGATGGTGGTTAAGAACGCTCCAAGAGAGGATCTCCCGGTGATTCTATTGTATGATTTGCTGGCGGTGTTCTATGCGATTGTGTGGCGACAGGATTGGTATCCTTTGCTTGGGCGGCTAGAGGGGCTTCGGAAGCTTCAGCCCTTCTTAGCTCAGCGTCGCCCGGGGAGACCGCGCCTTTTGGAGCCCCTGGTGCTGCCATGGGAGGTTCCGAAGAGATTAGGGATGGATGCACTTGTGCGTTCAGCGCCAACTGGATGACCTCGACCTCCTCCTCCGCCTGCGTGCTGGAATCCGGCTACCGATGACGATGCAGGAGCACGTGGAACCGCTTGAAGCGCTCTATACTTCATATTATTATTAGGACTTACGCAGTTCGTTTCCCATGGGGGCTTTGGGGGCGGAGCGGGGCGCCGAAGGCGC
>JAUQQB010000028.1 GCA_030550075.1 Chloroflexota bacterium
CATCGCCCGTCGCGAGCTGGGAGCTTATTTTGTTTCCCCGATCGCTTATCTGGTCGGGGCGGCGTTCCTGGCCATGATGGGCTTTTTCTTCTACACCGATGTGATCTTCACGGTCCTCAGCCGTTCCGAGCCAACCATGCGTTACATCTTCGGGGTGATGACCACCATCCTGCTCTTCGTAGCCCCTGTGCTGACCATGCGCCTGCTGGCGGAGGAGCAGCGGCTGGGGACCCTGGAGTTGCTCCTGACGGCGCCGGTTCAGGATTGGGAGGTAGTGTTAGGGAAGTATCTGGCAGCGCTGGTGTTTTACCTGGGGCTTCTGGTGACCACCGGCATCTATCCACTTCTGCTTTTCTGGATGGGAGGCAACCCGGACATCGGGCCCATCCTCTCCGGCTATCTGGGGATGCTCCTGTTTGGCGCTACGCTTCTCTCCATCGGCCTGTTCTCCTCTTCCCTTTCCCAGAACCAGGTGGTGGCGGCGGTGGTGGGGATCGGCCTGGTGATCCTGCTGGCGGTGGCCAGCCTGCCTGCGGATGGGATCACGAACCCCACGCTGCAGCAGATCCTTAATCACATCGATCTGCGCAATCACCTGACGAACTTCCGCCGCGGCCTGATTGACACCACAGATATGGTGTATTACCTCAGCGTCATCGCGTCCTTCCTTTTCCTCACCGTTCAGATCCTGAACTCGCGGAGGTGGCGATGAACCTGGCCCGGCCGTCCGAGCCGATCCTCCGGGCGCTGTGGGGGTTAGCCCTCGTGGCCCTCGTCGCCGCTGGTGTGGCATGGGTCCTTGAGGGGCGATTCGGTGCGCCCGGCGTGATCGCCCTGATCCTGGCCGTCCTCCTGGGCGGGATCGCGATTTATCTCGCTCCGGATCAGATCCGCGCCTGGATCAGCGGACGTCCCTTTGCGTTCGGTGCGAACGCGGCGCTGGCCAGCGTGGCCTTTGTCGGCATCATGGTCCTGCTCAATATCCTGGCGACCCGCCATGCCCAGCGCTGGGATCTGACGGCGGAGAAGCGTTTCTCTCTTTCCCCCCAGACGTTGCAGATCCTGCAGACCCTCCCTGAGCCGGTGGAGGCCCTGGCCTTCTTCTCCCAGAACTTCCAGTTCGCCCGCCAGGATGCGGAGGACCTGCTGGATCAGTATCGGCATTACAGCAACGGGAAGTTCTCTTACCGGTTCATCGATCCGGTGGCCCAGGCTTCCCTGGCCCGGCAATGGGGTGTTACCCGGGATGGAACGATCCTTTTCGTGCTGAAGGACCGCCGTCAGGAGGTCACGCTCTATAACGAGCAGGAGTTTACCTCGGCGCTGGTGAAGCTGAGCCGCACCACCCAGCCGAAGATCTATTTCCTCACTGGCCATGGGGAGCGAGATATCAACGAAGAGGGAGACAATGGCTATGCTCAGGTCCGGCGCGCGCTGGAGCGAGAGGGCTATCAGGTGGAGTCCCTGAATCTGGCGGTGACTTCCACGGTCCCTTCAGATGCGGCGGTGATCGTCCTGGTCGGACCCAGCCGACCGTTGCTGGATCGAGAAGCGAAGGCGCTAAAAAGCTATCTCAACGCGGGAGGGCGGATGCTCGTTGCTCTGGACCCCTCTCTGCAAATTTCAGGGGAGGGGGTAACTGAGTCCATCAATCGGGTTCTGGAGGACTGGGGAATCGCGTTCCGGGACGATGTGATCATCGATCCGGTGAGCTCGATGTTCACGGATCCCCTAACGCCGCTCTCCAGCCGCTACGGGTCCAGTTCGATTACCGAAAAGCTGCGGGGGATTGCCACTGCCTTCCCGGCGGCTCGCTCCATTGAAGAGGTCCGCAGTCAGCCCGAGCGATTCCGAATGGTTCGTTTAGTGGAGACGACCGGCCAGAGCTGGAGCGAGACAGATCTGCCGGTATTACGGCAGGCCCTGAATCAGGGGCGCCTGCCCTCGCCGGAAGGAAAGAAACTGGGTCCCCTGGCCCTGGCCCTCACGGCGGAGCAGGTCAACGGGAAGGGGCGGGTGGTCCTTTTTGGAGATGCGGATTTCGCGGCCAATCAAAATGTGGGAGCCAATTTGCCGTTTGCCAACCTGGATCTCTTGGTCAACTCAATCAACTGGTTGTCGGAATCCGAAATGCTCATCGGATTGCGTCAGTCCCCCGCCTCCACCGTGCGCGCTCTGAGCGCCACGCCGGCTCAGACCCGCACCGTCTTTACGTTGGCGGTGATCGCCATGCCGCTGGCGGTGCTGGCGATCGGCGCGATGATATGGTGGCAGCGTCGTTAGAGGAACGAGATTTGCTATCTTGTCTTTAAGGGGCTTTTAGGGGTCGGTGGGCCGCCCCTGGCAGCCTGCCCGGCTCCTAGAAAGATCCTCTTCGTGGAGGAAGCGATCCATGAAGCGATGGGGCACTCTGGGCCTGGTCATCGCTTTCCTGGTTCTGGCGCTCTTTGTATACTTAGAACCGAAGATAATCACTCGTCCGACCCCTACCCCTGAGGGGGCATCCCGCAATCTTCTCGAAGTGAGTAGCGCGTCCATTCAGAGAATCCGGGTGATCGATCATACAAACCATCTGGAGGCAGAGGTAGAGCGGGATGCCAGCGGGCAATGGTTCCTGACGGTCCCGACTCATCATCTGGTTCGCCAGGACGCCGTTGACACCCTGGCAGGGGGATTGGCCACCCTTTTCGTGCAGCAGGTGATCTCCGATGTCGTGGATCTTTCCGCTTATGGATTGGTGACGCCGACTTACACCATTGTGATCAGCGCGACGGATCGGGTTTTCACGTTAACCGTCGGAGCTTTGACGCCGATTGGGGGCGGCTATTACGTTCGCCAGGAGGGGGATCCTGCGGTGTATGTGGTGGGAACTTTTGCGATTGATGAAGCGAAGAAGCTGATCACCCAGCCACCGCTGGCGACCCCTACGCCCACCCCGACCATCACGCCGACGCCGACGGCGACGCCCACCCCCACGCCCGGGCCGTTGCCAGCGCCGATGGCAACGCCCATCCCCTAACCTGTGGTTATCGAAATCCTGATCCGGAGAGGGAGGAGTGCCTCTTATGCTGGAGGAGATCCAGATTTCGAACATCTCAGCGCTGGACCAGCTCCTCGCCCTGGGACGCTCCCGAGGATATGTGACCTTTGAGGAGATCCTGCAGTTTTTTTCGGAAGCGGAGAACGATCTGGACCGGCTGGATGAGATCTTCGCGGCGCTTCTGGAAGCGGGGATAGACGTCACGGATGCCCCGGAGGAAGAGGGTCCGGGCCTAGAGCTGGAGGAGGAAGAAGAGGAAGAAGCCTGGGCCGAGGAGGGGCTGGAAGAGGCGCTGGAATCCGATGACATCCTTAGCCTCTACTTGAAGGAAGTGGGGCGGATCCCTCTGCTCACGCCGGAGGAGGAGGTGGCCCTCGCCCAGCGGATCGAACGGGGACGTCAGGCGGAGCGCCGCCTGGCCCAGGGGAACCTCTCCCCCGAAGAGCGCCGTCGCCTGGAGGAGATCGCTGCGGACGGCCGGGCCGCTCAGGATCACCTGATCCTGGCGAACACCCGGCTGGTGATCAGTGTGGCGAAGAAATATATGGGTCGGGGCCTCCCTCTCGCGGACCTTATTCAGGAAGGGAACATCGGCCTGATCCGGGCGGTTAAGAAATTTGATTGGCGTCGGGGGCATAAGTTCTCCACATACGCGACGTGGTGGATCCGCCAGGCCGTCACCCGGGCTATCGCCGATCAATCCCGCACCATCCGGGTCCCCGTTCATATGGGGGACCAGATCAACAGGCTGTTGCGCCTGCAACAACAGCTAACTCAGGAGCTCGGCCGCGACCCAACCGCGGAGGAGCTGGCGGAGGCCATGGGGGTTCCGCCCCTCCGGGTCGAGCAGCTATTGCAGATGGCCCGACAGCCGGTATCGCTGGAGACCCCTACGGATGATGAAGAGGAGAGCGTCCTGGGGGATTTCATTGAAGATCGAGGGATGGCCTCGCCTTCCGAGGTGGTCAGTCAACAGATGCTCCGCGAGATCCTGCAGGAAGCCCTGGCCACCCTCTCTCCCCGGGAGATACGTATTCTGAAGCTGCGTTATGGCCTGGTGGATGGGCGGACTTATACTCTGGAGGAAGTGGGGCGCAAACTGGGGGTAACCCGGGAACGGGTGCGACAGATCGAGGCCCAGGCGCTCGCCCGGCTGCGCCATCCAGTTTACGCGCGTCGGCTGCGCGAGTTCCTGCGGGAGTGAAGGGTGCGTCCCCCTGTGCACGCCCTGGGGGATTCCCGGTCTTATTCGTTCGGTCTTTTATCCGGATATCCGGATGTCGGGGCTCTCACAAAGGGTGCCCCGACGTGAGGATGCGCACACCTTTTGTGGGGGCGGGCCCTGTGCCTGCCCCTACATCCGGATGTGAACGCCCTTTGTAGAGGCGGGCCCTGTGCCTGCCCCACGGGGGCGTCCCTGCGTGCAATCCCCCACAACGGGTTACGGATCAGGCCACGACCTCCCGGAGCGCCTGGTGCAGATCCACCGTCATGGGCCCGCCGCTCCCCCCGCGGCGGATGGCGATGATCTCCGCCATGATCGAGACGGCGATCTCCTCAGGCGTCTCCGCGTTGAGCTCAAGCCCCACTGGCGATCGGACCCGGGCCAGCCGCTCCAGCGGAATGCCCTTCTCGTGCAGGACCTTAGCCGTGAGCAGCCAGCGGCGCCTCGAGCCGATCACGCCGATGTAGGGGGCCGGGGTATCCAGGATCAGCGGGAGGATCCGCACGTCCAGGGGGTGGTTGCGGGTGGTAAGGACGATGTAGGTCTGGGCGTGGATGGGGGCTCCGGGGAGCACTTCCTCCGGCGGGCCGGCCAGGAAGCCATCCGCCTCGGGGATCCACTCCGGCGTGCAGAACTCCGGGCGGTCATCGCTGACCAGCACCCGGAAGCCCAGCCATTTGGCGAGATGGGCCAGAGCCCGGCCGACATGCCCCGCCCCGATGATCAGGATCGTCGGAGGCGGAAGCAGGGGTTCGATGAAGATCTCCATCTCTCCCCCACAAACACCCGGGTCGCCCTGTTGGGGATCGGAGAGGGTGTAGCGGACCAGACGGGGATGGCCCTCCTGAAGCGCCTGGAGGGCCTCCCGGATCACCCGGGCTTCCATCTCCCCACCACCGATCGTTCCCCGGATCCGGCCATCCGGATACACCAGCATCTTGGCGGCCTCGTGGCGGGGCACCGAACCCCGCGCCCGGATCACGGTGCATAAAGCCACCGGACGATTTTCTTCGTAGGCCCGGAGCACCTCACGGTATAGATCCCACACGGCTCCCTCCGCCCCATCACGGTGGATTCCACGATTATTTTAAACCCTGGAGCATGATGCGCCGGTGCCGTCTTTAGGGCCTTGCGCAACCCTTCGGGCAGGGGCGTTCCCGAAACGGGGTGCAGGGTTGTCCTGATTCTCTTTACCGCACCCAATCGAAGAGCCACACCCGCCCTGCCGCATCCCCCCAGACCAGCGCGTGCCCGTCCGGGGAGCGGGTCAGAGAGAGAATGGAGGCGTCGTTCCAAAATAGGAGCCACGAGGCGCCGCTCTCCAGGTCCCATGCCTTCACCGTCTTGTCATCGGAGCCGGAGAGGGCCCAATGTCCATCGGGCGTCACCGCCACCGCCCTCACCCTATCGGTGTGGCCTTCCAGGGAGCGGATCAGCTGTCCGCTTTCCAGGTCCCATACCTTCACCGTCTTGTCAATGGGGCCGGAGAGGGCCCAACGTCCATCGGGCGTCACCGCCACCGTCCTCACCCAATGCGTATGGCCTTCCAGGGAGCGGGCCCACAAGGGCGGCTCGGGGCGGGGGTCCAGCCGGCTGCGCAGCCAGTTCCGCCGCCCCTCCCGCGCCGCCTCGCACAGGCGATGGAGGGGGCCGTCGGGCGCGTCCAGCCAGGTGAGATGGTTGTAAAGGGCCGGGAAGAGATAGTCCGGGTGGCGTGCGATATGGCGCTCCTTCAGGCGCAGCCGCTCCTCAAAGGCGGCCAAAACGGCCCGGCGTTCGGCATCGGCCTGGGGCCAGCGCGCCAGCGCCAGGCGGTAATCGGCCTCCAGGTCAAAGACGGAGGTCGCCCGGCAGCGGGCTTCCAGGAAATGGAAGTCGGTGAGCAGGCGGTAGAGGGCATCCCAGGCGCCAGCCCCCATGTGGTGATAGACCAGGTGGTCCCACAGGTAGGGTGTTTCCGGGGGCAGGCGATGCCAGGGCAAGCCCTCCAGATCACGGGCGCGCTCGCCCAGGAGGGATTTCGCACAGGCCAGCAGGAACCGGCGGTGCAGGTCGGGCAGGTTGTCCCGCTGGGTGGCGCGCATGTAGTCGTGCTTCAGGTCGTGCAGGCGCAGGGCGCCGGCTTCGTCACGACGGGCCAGGGAGCGGTCCACGAGAGTCGTCGCCAGATCGTCGATGTCCTCCTCACCCAGGCCCAGCGGCGTCCAGAAGGCACGCAGGATAGAGAGCGGGATGGCTGCCTCCTCGGGGAAGATCGCCAGGTCCAGGTAGCGCTCGCGGGCGGTTTGGGGCAGAGCCTCTACGCTCACCGCCAGGGCGGCCAGCAGGTTGGGATGCTCGTAGCGGGGGAAGGGGGTGCGCAGTTTCTCCAGGTCGGCGTTTTGCAGGCGACGGAGGGCGCTCGCCCAACTTTCGGGATTGCGGCGCACAAAGGCGCCCACCATCGCCAGCGCCAGGGGCAGATAGCTGCACTCCTTCGCCACGGCGCGGGCCTCCGGCGGCAGTTCCTCCAGCGGCTGCCCGGCCCAATCGGCCAGCAGGGTGAGGGCCTGCTCTTCCGAGAGGACGTCCAGCGAAAAGATCTGTGCCCTTAGCGTCTGCAGGACCTCGCGGTTGCGGGTGGTGAGCAGATAGCGTGCCCGTGCTTCCGGTGGCAGGCGGGGGAACGCCTCAACGTGGCGCGCCTCCCAGACGTCATCCAGGATGACCAGGCAGGCTTTCTCTGGCAGTGCTCTGTTGAGGAAGAGACGCCCTTGCACCGCATCCTTGAAGTTCTCCCGCTCGCCGGTCAGAATCAGGTAGAGGTCTTCCTGACGGGCGGGCAGGTTCGGATCGCGGCCGATGGGGAGCCAGATGATGCCATCGGGGAAGGCGGCCTGCACCTGGAGGTCGTGGGCGAGGGCAGCGGCCAGGACGGACTTGCCGATGCCGCCCATCCCGTGTACGCCGACGATGCACGGGGGGCCACGCCACCCCCCAGCAGGGCCTGACGCAGAGGTGCCAAATACTCCTCGCGGGGCAGGTAGTGGTCCGGTAGCGGCGGGACGTTGTGCATTTTGACTGCCAGCAGCCGCTGCAGGTCAGCGCGCTGGCGGGTATTGAGTGTGATCTTGATGTCGCCGGTGATGATGACGGCTCCATCGGCCGAGCCGCCGATGGCTACGGCGCGCTCGCCGGTGACCACGGTCGAGGAGGGCCGGGCCAGCGCCTGGCGGATGAGTTCAATATCCGCAGAGGTATGACGCTGCGCCAACACATTCTCCAGCGCCCGGAGGATGGCCTCGGTGTTCTCGGCGATGCGCTCCAGGGCGCGGGAATCCCAGAGGGGCTGCAGGACCGGCTGCTTGGCCAGTTCGGCCTCCAGCCAGGTCAGGAAGTCGGCGGCGGCGCGGGTGGCCTCCGTTAGGCGCGGCCAGGACTCGGGGTTGCTGTGGCCCAGGTGCTGCGCCCAGCGGCGGGCCAGCTCGGCAGGGTCGGGACGTCCCCGGCGGGTAAGCAGTTGCGCCAGGATGGGGGCGCCTTCCCGGGTGAGGAAACTTTCGTCAAAGAGCGAGGCGACCAGGTCGGGGTACTGGCGGGCGAAGGCGGCGTAGGCGCTGGCCAGCGCGGTCCGGAAGGCGCGGCGTTCGGGGTCGACGCCCAGTACAGCGCGCACGCGCTCGGCCAGGCCGGTTTCCCGAAGCAGGTAATCAAATACAGCTTGGGCGACGGCGGCGAGAAGGGATTCCATCGACATCGCTCACCCTCCCTCAGGGCCATACGCTATCGCCAGCTGGATGAACGTTCGCTCGGCGCCACGCTGGACCGATTTCTCAGATGTTCGCTGTATCCCGTTCCGCACGGCCGTTGGCGCGGAGGATACGCCGTGGGGGAAGCGGATGGCCTCACCTCCCTGGCTCCCCAAAAACCTCTGTCTACGCATGGGCTCATCCAGGCTCAGTAAGATTATAAAATGGAAAAACCAGGCACATTCTCCCGTTCCTTCGGGGGCGCTCCAGGTTGAGCGTTGAGCTGGGATGCGCCCAGCCGGAGAATAGGGGAGAGATTCCGGAGATCCCATCGGGAGGAGGTGAGGCTGGATGGGGATGCGGGAGGAAGGGTTGGTGATCCGGGTGCTGGGCGCGGCCTATGATGTGCAGGGACCGGATGGGATGGTGCGGTGTGTATTGCGGGGTCGACTGCGTCGCCAGGCCGATGGTCCGCAGCGCCCGGTGATCGGCGACCGCGTGGAATTCGAGCGGGTCGCGCCGCAGGAAGGCGCTATCGTGGCTATCCTCCCCCGACGCACCGCGCTGGTGCGTCGGGAACCCCTGGACCCTCATAAAGCTCACGTCATCGCCGCGAATCTGGATCAGATCGTGGCGGTGTTCGCGGCGGTTCCAGAGCCGGATCGGTTCCAAATCGATCGCTATCTGGCGGTGGCGGAGGCCAACGGCCTGCCGGCGATCCTTTGCCTGAACAAGATCGATCTGGTGGAGGATCTTTCATCTTTCCAGGAATCATTCAAGGAATACGAGGCCCTGGGGTATCCGGTCTTGTTCACCAGCGCGATCACCGGGGCGGGCCTTGATAGGCTGCGGGAACGGCTTCAGGGGAAGATCACCGCCTTCATCGGCCCTTCCGGGGTCGGCAAATCCAGCCTGCTGAACGCCCTCCAGCCGGGGCTGGCTTTGAAAATCGGATCCATCAATCCGCGGACCGGCATGGGACGCCACACCACGACCCGCAGCGAGCTGATCCCCTTCGACGGCGGATACCTGGCCGATACCCCGGGCCTGCGAGACATCGGGGTGTGGGGGATTCGACCGGAGGACCTGGCGGCCTGCTTCCCGGAGATGCGCCCCTATATCGGCCGTTGCGAGTTCTCCGATTGCCTGCATCTGGAAGAGCCTGGTTGCGCGATCCGCCGGGCGGTCGCCCGGGGGAAGATCAGCCGGCGCCGCTATGAGAGCTATCAGCGAATCCTGATCGATCAGCAAGCCGCTCGCCCCTCATAAGCAGGCGTTTGCGGAGCGAGCCCCCAAAACGCAGCGCTGGGAGGAGGTGTCCCGATGGGTGTGAAGACGCGGTTGACGGCGGCCGATCTGTGGCGGATGGGGGAAGGGGATGCGCGTCGCGAGCTCATCCATGGGGAGTAGGACTTACGCAGTTCGTTTCCCATGGGGGCAAGGATTTTTCTCCCCCCTCCCCACGGCCCCAAGGGCCGTGGGGAGGGGGGAGAAAGGGGGGTGGGACCATTCCGTTCCATCTTTAGAGCTTAGAGCTTTCAACTGCGTAACTCCCAGGGAGGTTATCGAAATGACGCCGGTGGGCGGAGTGCGCGGGGAGCTCCTGCTGGAGATCGGCCGGCGGCTGATGGAGCACGCCCGAAAACATCCGCCGGGCCGGGTGGTGGTGGGGGATGTGGGATTCATCTTGCGGTTGCCGTGGGATCCAGAGCGGGTGCGAACGCCGGATGTGGCCTTTATTGCGGCAGAGCGGCTGCCGGAGGGGAAGTTGCCTTCCGGGTTCATTGAGGGAGCGCCGGATCTGGCGGTGGAGGTGCTGTCGCCGAATGATAATCCCGTGGATCTCCAGCAGAAGGTGCAGGACTACCTGGAGGCAGGGGCGCGGCGAGTGTGGGTGGTGGCACCGGAAGCGCGGACGGTGACCATGTATCGGCCGGATGGGAACGCGCGGTTCCTGCGGGAGCATGAGGCGCTGGAGGGGGAGGAGGTCCTTCCGGGATTCGCCATTCCCCTTGCGGGGCTTTTCGGATAGCACCTGAAAAGGACCGGGCGCTCAGCGCATTACCTCATAGATCCGCATGCCCCCGTTATCGAACACCATCCGAAGGTCCCCCCGCTCAATCATACTGGGGAACTTCTCGAACCCCAAAGGCGGATAATACAAGCGTTCGGCGTAGCCGTCCATCACGTAGCGCACGCCGTAGCGGCGCAGGATGGCCATGGCCTCGTCGGGATCCGTAGTTTCGTAGAACCGGTCGACGTCGGCCTCGCGGCGCTGGATCACCGACTCCGGAACGACGGTTCGCTGCTGCCGCTGATGCCAGCCCCAGCCGAAGACCACGGGGAGCCCGAGGAACATCGCGGCCCGGCTTCGTAATCCCCGATAGGCCGGGGAGCGAACGGATTCGATCACCACAGGGGTTCCCCGGCTGAAGCGCTGAAGGAACTCCAGCGCCTCCCATTCCTGACGAACCGGGTAGCGCACCCCCATCTCATCCGCGATGGCCTTTTCCATAAAGGCGAAGCCATCCAGCGTCGGGCCCACCGACACATCCCAGCGATCATACATCCGAGCCCGGGTGGCCAGGATGGGGTAGAGGAGGGCGGAGGCGAGCAAAACGACAAACGCGCTGCGCCAGAAGGTGCGAAGCAAGGGTATCCATCGCTGGGCGGCCTCCTCCAGGGCGACCACCGCAACCGCTGCGGCGATGGCCCAGAGGAACCACACCTGCAGGTAAAACTTAAAGACCGTGTTCATGCGGCCGATGTCTCCCCTGAGCACGATGAGCTCCACGCTTAGGGTGAGGGCCGCCGCCCCCGCCACCCAGAGCCACAGCGCCCGTCGCTCCGGGATCTGATAGGGGCGCAGCGCGAGGGCAACGCCCATCAGGATCAGGGGAACCGCAACCCCGGCCACCGGAGCCATCCGCGTGCCCAGGAACCAGAGGACCAGACCCATCGCCCCCGCCGCGATCCATCCGGCAGTCCCCAGAGGATCGACCGCCCATCCGGCGAGGACCCACCGGAGCAGCCGTCGGCTCTCTCGCAGGAGAAGGACCAGGATGGGCATCAGGAACAGACCGTGCAGCAGCAGATATGTATCCAGAGGTGTGCGATCCCCCTTCCACATTTCAAAGGACGTATAGGCGGTCGCATAGTGGGCGAGGTAAGGATAGAAAAACAGCACGCCCAGGCCAGCGAACGCAATGCACCGGGCGATCCAGCCCTCAGTTCCCCGCCAGGACTGAAGATCCTTTCGCCTCCATGCGTTCAGAGTGAGCGCCACCAGCCCCAGAAGGAGATGGGTGGGGTAATCCCAGGTGTTGGTAGGCCGCAGGGCGCCAACCATGAGGGCCCCTAAGGTCAACGCGGTGATCCCGGAAGGCTCACCCCAGCGGGACCTCCGAAGCCAGGCCAGCCCGATCAGCAGGGCGGCCAGCTGGAGGGGGAAAGCCAGCATGTGGGCGTGGAGATCCGCATACAGGAACGTGAAGTAGGGGAACTCCGTGATCGGCACAACGTCCCGATCAGGGATCATGCGGGTCGGGTTCCAGTACCACCACTCGATGCGGGCGGGCAGCGACGCTTCCCCAAGCAGCACCCGCTCGATGCCCCGCAGTGTGTCAAGGGGGGATGGGGAAGTGGCCCCGGAGACTTCGGCGCCGACCTCGCCGAAGAGATCCGAAAGCAGCTTCAATTCCCCGAGATTCCCCACCCCGACTGCGAAGAGCGCCGCCAGCAGGCCTGTGAGGATCCGCTTCTTCCGCGCCCGAGGCCACCATGCCGCAGCGAGGTGAGCGCCGATCGCAAAGGCCCCAAGAGCGGTCAGCGCCGATAGCGTGGGGATCGCCGCGTTGTATGCATAGCGCACGTCGAAGCCCAGGAGCTTCATCGGCGCCCCGATGATCACATAGCCGAAGTAATAATAGTTGATATACCCCCCTGCGAACCACGGATCATAGGGCGGGAAGCGCAGCGAGCGGATCGTCGCCAGCAGATAAGAGAGATTCATGGGCTTCTCCCCACCCATCACCGGATGCCAGAGATCCGGATGGCCCAACCGGATCAGCAGCCAGAAGGTAAAGGTTCCCAGGAAAACGACCATCTCCGCCCGCCAGAGGGGATCCTGCAGCGCCTCCCGAATCGCCGGTCGGGCCCGGGGCCACAGGAGGAGATCCACTCCGAAGCCAATGAGCAATGTGAGGATCATGGCCGCTCGGGTGAAATCCATCGCCCCGATGCTGGCCAGCAACCATGGGAGGAAGGCGAAGAGCAACGGACCCAGAAGATGGGCCAGGGCGTAGCCTCGATCGACGAGCTGGGGGAATGCCCAGGCGGTGATTGGCCAGGCCCACCATGTCAGCAAGAGGAAAAAGAGCAGCCAGACCGCGATCCCGAGGAGCGGCCAGCGGTTCAGCGGATTCTCCGGCGGGAAGATCTCTCGATAGGTGGAGGCCGTTTGCTGACGCGCCCACGTCGCCGGGTCTAACATCAGGAGGCGGCGGGCCTGGGTATACTGGCGCGGCGTCTGCCAGACCACCTGGCCCAGGTCCACCGCCTCCAGAACCCGTCGGACCTGCTCTATAGAGAAATCGGGCCGCTTGCGGAAGATCCAGACCGGCGGATGGTCGTAGACGCTGAAAGCCTCCTCCGCGCCCCAGAAGGGCTCTTCAAACCCCAGGGGCGGGAGCTGAAAGCCGATCCGGCCACCGATGTCGTCGATTTCTAATAGCCCCAATCGGGGCCTGACATGGAAGACGGCTGTTAGTTCAAAGCCCAGCTGGCCTTCGAACAGGGCGCGGTAATAGGCGGTAGTCATGGGGTAGCGGAGGGGCAGGCGGGGGATCGACCAGACCAGCCGCTGGCTGGAAAGAATGATCCAGTCCGCCCGCTCCAGCCACTCCAGGGCGCGGGCCCGCTTCTCCTCGGTGTCATCGTCATACCACGTCATCTCCATGCCCTGATACATGGCAAAGGCATCCCGACCATCCAGCCGTAACGGCAGGCCATCGTCCCAGTGCTCGTTGGCGATGATCGAGGAGGCGAGGAGGATGGGCCCGCCCTCCGCTCGCAGGCGCACAATGTAGGACCCGGGAGGCAGAGTGATCGGTTCCGGCAGGGAGATCCGAACCGGATCTCCGTCGGGATGCCGGGGGGCTGTTGTGGGGATCAGGCGGACCCGGATACGCTCCTGGCCTTCGGGGGTTTCCAGCGCAAGCTGGAGACTGCCCGACCGATCGCCCAGGGCACGCAGATGAGGGATCTCGATCCCACTGACGGTCAGCGCAGGGATCGGCCCCACCGGCAGCGCCAGCTCGCTCTCCACCTGGATCCGGTTCGGGAGGGGGAGGGGATATTGCGGATCGTTTGAACCGGTGAGCAACAGCGTCACCGCGCTGGGGACGTGGGCGTAGAGCCATCGGGAGGCCGCCACACGGGAGACCGGTTGCTGATAGATCCCCACGAATGCGAAGGCCCACAGGGCAGTGCCGAACAGCGTCCCGGCGGTTCCAATTGAAACAAGCCATCGGCCGAACGGGTGCCGGATCCCCCGGAGCTGCAGCAGGCCCCAGGCGGCGATCAGGGCCAGCGTGGGGTAGATCGGAAGGAAGTAGCGCATGGATTTCACCCATTGCGTTCCCATATACAGGAAATAGCCGCCGGTCCAGATCCAGATCAGCAACCACCCGATCGCAATGGGATCCTTCCGGAAGGATCCGGCGTGAAGCCGCTGACGAAGGGCCCACCCCAGGGCCAGCCATCCGATCCACGCGGCCAGCCCGAAGGGGAGGCCCATTCCCCAGAGCACCATGTTTTTGAGGGGGAAGAGGATCGGCGCACGGTCCGTCCACTGGTGGCCGGGCGGATAATCGATCTCTCCGCTGATCAGCGCCTGGATCTCCCGCATGTTCGCCAGCCATCGAGGATCCGGGGCGATCCACCCCGCAAAGGCATAGGGCATACCGATCCGGAAGGCCAGGACGGCCGCGAGCCCGGCGGCGATCCAGGGCTTCCATTCCCGGGACCGATTTCGGAGATGGAGCGCGGCCGCCAGGGCCATCACGGGAAGGAGCGGCCACAGGTTGATCCGACAGGCCAGCGCGGCACCGGCCATGGCCCCGGTGACGAGCGCAAGTCGGAAGGAGGGAGATGGGTGGTCCTGACGGACCATCCGGATCAGCCCCAGGAGGGCAGCGGTGCTGAAGAAGGTCGCCCAGGTATCAGTGGTGTAGAAATGAGCCTGCTGGATGTTCATCACGCTGAAGGCCATCAGAGCGGCCGCCAGCAATGCCCCACCGACCCCCAGCAGTTCCAGACCGATCAGGAAGGTCAGAAGCACCGTCCCCGTATCCAGCAGAGCCGAGAGGGCCCGGCCGAGGAGCGTGATCTCGTTGTAACCCAGGGCGCGCCCTTCCGGAAAGGGACATCGGATCCGTTGTGTTTGACACAGGTCGGTGAGGACCTCGCCGGCCCCTCGCGTCAGGATGATCGGGAGATCACCATAAACGAAGAACGCGTAGCCACGGTTATAGGGGTTAAGAGGGGAGCGGGCGGAATCGAAATACTCCCCCACGCTACGAGGCCATGCCAGGGCCTCGGTGACCATCGTGAGGAAGCGCTCATCGGGATGCAGATGCTGGTTCTCGTCCCAGTTCAATCCGATCGTCCGCAGATGGAAGGCGACGATCAGAATCACCGTCAGGATCAGGGTAGTTAGCAGTGCAAGAATCTCTGGACGGCGTGATCGGATCGCGTTCATAAGCTGGAACACCATGAAGCGAGTGCCTGGGATAAGCTCTTACACACTTCCTGGAGAGGGGGGTTC
>JAUQQB010000029.1 GCA_030550075.1 Chloroflexota bacterium
ACGGCCCAAAGGGCCGTGGGGAGGGGGGAGAAAAATCCTTGCCCCCATGGGAAACGAACTGCGTAAGTCCTAATGAATTTCCAGGGGAAGCCATCTGCCGGCCTGACTTGCGGCAGATTTACAAATCCGGATTGGAGTTCATCCGCAGAACGTCTGGTTTGGAGGCCGGTGGGGCGGCCACTGGCCCTCCGCAGCCTTCCGAAACACGAGGCGGGGTCACGCGTCAGGGATCCGCGATGGACGACAATTCTCTGTTATTGCGCTGGCTGGCTGTTTTCGGGCTGATCGGTTTAAATGCCTTCTTTGCCGCAGTCGAGTATGCGGTGGTATCCGCCCGGCGGAGCCGCATCGCGGTGCTGGCTGAATCCGGTTCTCCGGCGGCCCGGACGGCTCTGCGATGGCTGGAGGATGCGCGGCACCGGGATGAGATCCTGGCCACCGTGCAGGTGGGGATCACGATGGTCGGGCTGGCGCTGGGATGGTTCGGGGAACGCACGCTCTCGGCGACGCTGAACCGCCTGCTCGCCCTCCCCTCGCCCACCCCGCTGGTCCGCAGTTTCCTGCAGATCCTCCCCCTGATCCTGAACCTGACCTTCATCCTGGGCCTTCAGATCGTGCTGGGGGAGCAGGTACCGAAGATCGCCACCCTGCGGGCCTCAGAGCGGGTGCTGTTGAGCACCCTGGGCCCGATGCAGATGATTTACTGGCTCCTGCGCCCTCTGGTCTGGGTGCTCCACCGGGCCACGGATCTCACCCTGCGGGCTTTGCGGATCTCCGCGGATGGCTACGGGATGATGTATACCATTGAGGAGCTGAAGCGGATCGTCGATGAGACCGGCGAAGCGGGGATCCTGGAGCCCGAGGCCCGCGAAATTCTGGAAGCCGTGTTCGACCTGGGGCAGATCCCGGCCCGCCAGATCATGGTGCCCCGCACAGAGATCGTGGCCGTCGAAGCCGACGCCCCGGTGGATCAAATCGTCGACGCAGCGATCCGGACAGGCTATGACAAGTTCCCGGTTTACGAAGGCGACCTGGACCATATCATCGGGGTGGTGCATCTTCGGGAGGCGTTAAGCGCCTGGCGGGAAGGGCGTTCCGTCCGGGCGCGGGACCTGTGCCGCGAGGTGATGGTGGTGCCGGACTCCATTCGGGTGGATGATCTGCTCCGCCGGTTCCAGGAACGGGAGGAGCATCTGGCGATCCTGGTGGATGAGTTCGGCGGCACCTCGGGCCTGGTGACGCTGCGGGACGTGCTGGAGCAGCTGGTAGGGGAGCTTCACGAGCGGGTGGAGCCCACGGAGCCGGATGTGATCGCGATGCCGGACGGATCTTATCTGATCAGCGGGCTGCTCCCGATCCAGGAGGTGAACGAACGCTTCCAGCTGGATCTGCGGGACCCTTACTATGAGACGATTGCCGGGTTCGTGCTGGGCCGCCTGGGCCGGATCGCCCGGGTGGGGGATGAGGTGGACGCCGGGGCGATCCGTTTGCGCGTGGAGGCCATGGACGGCCTGCGCATCGCCCGCCTCCGCCTGATCCCGCAAGCGGGGCGGTGAGAACCCCATCGCGCGGGCTGCGGCCGTTGGGCCGCCAGGGGATCGTATCCCAACTCCAGCCCGGGAGGTGATCGGATGCCACGGCCGGATGGTCGCCCCAACGATGCCCTGCGACCGGTTCGCTTCCATCTGGGTTTCACGGAATACGCCGAGGGCTCGGTGTTGATCGAGGCCGGGCGCACCCGGGTGCTGTGCAACGTCACGGTGGAGGAAAATGTGCCCCCGTGGCTTAAGGGCCAGGGGCGGGGCTGGCTCACGGCGGAATACGCCATGCTGCCGCGCAGCACCCATACGCGAACGCCGCGGGAAGCCGGGCTTCAGAGCGGGCGCACAAAAGAGATCCAGCGGCTGATCGGTCGGAGCCTGCGGGCCGCCCTGAACCTGGAGCATCTGGGGGAGCGGACCCTGATCGTGGACTGTGACGTGATCCAGGCCGATGGCGGCACCCGGACGGCGGCCATCACCGGGGGCTATGTGGCCGTGGTCCTGGCCCTCCGCCGCCTCATCGAGGCTGGCGTCGTCCCCCCGGAGGTCCTGCGGACGCCGGTGGCGGCGGTGAGCGTGGGGATCGTGGAAGGGGAACCCCGCCTGGACCTCTGTTATGCCGAGGACAGCGTGGCGGAGGTGGATTTCAACGTCGTGATGACCGGCGATGGGCGCTTCGTGGAGATCCAGGGAACCGGGGAAGGGCGGGCGTTCACCACGGAGGAATTTCAGGCGCTTCTGGAGCTGGCCCGCAAAGGGATCGCCAGCCTGCTGGAAGCCCAGGCGCGCGCCCTGGAGGAAGCCGTTCCCCCGGTTCCGCCCGCTTATGAAGCGAGGGCCTTATGAGCCGGATCTGGCTTTTGCGCATGTTTGTTGCCTTTCTCTCCCTCCTGGGGCTCAGCGCATGCCTGACCCTGGAAGTTCGCACCCGCCTGGGCCCGGACGGCTCTGCCGAACGGACGGTGGTGATCGCGGTCGATTCAGTTCTTCTGCAAACCGCGGCCATCGATCCTCTGGGGTCCTTCCGCGCGGGCGCGGAAGCGAACGGATGGCGGGTGGAGCCCTATCGGGATCCCGCGCGCGATCAGGAAGGGCTTCGCCTGCATCGCGCCCTGGCGACCATTGAGGACCTGAACCATCTGGCGGCGGGGGATCCGCTGGCCGGGCTGGAACAGGTGACGGTTGGGGAAGCGGGGGAGTTCCGGACGCTCAGCGTGACGCTATCCATCTCCGGGATCATGGATCGCCTGCGGATCGCCGCGGGGGAGCCGCCGTTTTCCCCGGAGGATCTCTCGCTGCTGCGGGCGGCGGAATTCCGCATGGTCTATGAGGTCGAGTTCCCCGGGCCCATTGTGGAGTATTCCCCCCGCAGCGGCGCGCAGGTGGAGGGCCGGCGGATCCGCTGGGCCATCCCGCTTCGCCCGGACCAGCCGGTAGTCTCCCTCTACGCGGCCTGGCGCCCGGCGCGTTCGATCCCCAACTGCATCGGAGGCTGGATCGGTCTGGTCACGGTTCTGGGCGCGATCATCGGGCCCCGGCTCCTGTCCCCATCGCCGAGGGCGGGCCGGAGTGCTCCTCTATATGCAGTCCGGGAATGAGCCTGCAGCAGGTCCTGTTAGCCTCCAAAGCATGAACGAGAAATCCCAGGGACCCCCGGTGGTGATCTGGTGTCCTCGCTGCCGCGCGATGCTCCCGGCGGATCAGCGGGAGTGTCCGGTTTGCGGCGCGCGGCTTGCGGAAGAGGCATCGCAATCAGTCGATTTCCTTGGCCTCACGCTATCGTTCCTCTGGTATCCGCTTCTGGCTCTGGGGATCGCCTGTATCGGTCTGGTGATCTGCGTAGCCCTGTTTCAATGGCTGAGCCGATGAACGGGGAAGCCGGTTGCCCCGCCCGTTAGCCTGCCCTCTGATTCCCCCTCTTCACCACGGTGAACGATCCGCTGGACTTGAGAGCGGGAGACGATTATCTAAGAGTGCTCGCTTTCTTCCTTGGTTGGAGGCGCGCCATGGCTCGCTTCCGCTCCCCGATCGCCCTGTTCGGGATCCTGAGCCTGCTGGGCCAGCTGCCTCCCCTTCCCCCGAGACCGCCCTCCGTCTCGCCGGCCTTTCGTCCTCTGGCCGCATGGACCTTCCAGAGCCCGCTGCCGCCTCCGACGCCCCCATCGCCTCCCTCACCAACCCCGCCTGGGCCGCCCGGGGCGCTCCCACCCCCGGTAGAAGTCCCCATCACCCCTGGGACGGCGGCCCGTTTCCTCGATGGGCGGGTGCTGGTGGAAGTGCCGGCGGGGGCTCCCATCGCCCGGATGCGCCTGGATGTCCGGGAGCAGCGCCGCCTAAGCGTGGGGCAGGCGGGCATCGCCCTGGCCTTCGATCTTACGGCGACGGATGCCTGGGGCGCGCCGCTTACCCGCTTTGCCATTCCCCTCACCATTACCCTCCGCATAGGGGACTGGGTGAACTGGGCCTCCCGGCCCGACTGGTTGCGCCCCTGGGTGGGATATCTGGATCCGGCCACGAACCGCTGGCAGGCCATCACCCCCACTTTCCTCGATGAGGCGGCGGGGATCGTCACCTTCTCCACCGATCACCTCTCCGTCTTCGGGGCCGGGACGCAGGGGGTGAAGGTCAGCGGCTGGATCCTGAATTTCAACGACACCCGGGTGGATCGCTTTTCCGGCGCCCTGGTCTGGGCGTATCCCCTGGAGCTTCCCCCCGGGCCGGGCGGGATGCGGCCGGAGCTCCGTCTCTCCTACAACAGCCGCCGCCTGGATGGGGTGTTAGCCTGGGCCCAGTCGGATGGCGTGGGCTGGGGCTGGAGCATCGATGCGGCCGAGATCCTGTGGCGCAACGTGCGGCGGTGCTTCGATGGAGCAAATTTATGTTGGGACGCTGTGCCGCTGTTAGTGGTCAATGGGGAGGCGCTGAAGCTGGTCCCCGAGGTCCCGCTCCCCCCGAATGCCCCATACACCGGGCCGGGGTCTTCCACCTACCGTTTCCGCACCGAGGACGAGCGGTTCTGGTGGATCGTGTGGAATCCGGGGCCGGAGAACGGGTGGTGGGAGGTGACCCTGAAAGACGGCACCCGTTATCGGTTCGGGACCACTCCCGACAGCCGGCAGGTGTTGCGGGGGGCGATCGGTCCATGGACGGGAAGCGGCTGGACGACGGGGGCGGCCACCGTCCGCTGGCGGGTGAAGGAGATCGTTTCCTCCACCGGGGTGACCGTCACCTTCACCTACTCCGAGCAGACCCTCGCCCAGCAGTGCGACCTCTTCAAGGCGGCGGGATTCATCGGAAGCAACGAGGGCTGCTTCGGAGACGATCCCGGTTCCGAGCGGGCCAGCTACCTGACGCAGATCACATACCCCGGGACGCGGGCGCGGCTGGTCTGGGACCGGCGGTGGAACGGCAACGGGCCCAACGACGGCTTCGGGGCCGAGGCCTATCGATGGGACTTCGCCCAGGCGGGGATGGCCGTCATCTTCTGGCAGACGGACGCGCTGCAGAAGGTGGTCCTGGAGCGGCAGAGGGCCGACGGCTCCTGGGCCATCGTGCGGGAGTGGCGGTTCACCTACGGCATCTTCATCCCGGAGGATGAGGGGAACAAGCGGCTGCGCATCCTGACGGCCCTGCAGGAATGGGCGCCGGAGGGGAGCGGATGGAAAGCCCTGCCGCCCCTCACCTTCGGTTATCGGGGGTACGCCAACAAGGATTGGTGCAACATCTTCGCCGGGCCCTGCAGCGAATGGGACCAGGCCCGCTTCTTCTACCCGCGGCTGGTGCGGATCGACAACGGGTATGGCGGGGTCATCGAGGCCGATTACGGGACGCCGGACGGAGGCCACTATCAGGCGAAGAACTATCGGGTGGCATGGCGGAGGGTGAGCGACGGGCTGGGAGGCGGATGGCAGGAGGCTTATGCCTATAGCGACGATGTCCGAGGGCGATGTTATCTCTTCTGGAGCGAGGACCAGGGCGGCTGCACCTGGCCGGACGCCTTCACCGGCCCCACCGGCGGCCGCTTCCTGGGCTACCGGGAGGTAACGGTGACCTTCCAGGACCTGAGCGGGGCGGTGCAGAAGCGGGAATGGACCCGCTTCGCCCTCCCGGAGGGGCCCACCAACGACCCCTGGCCGGTTCGGGGGCGGCCGAGGGAACAGCAGATCCGGGATCCAGGGGGCGTTCCTCTCCAGCTCGTCACCTTCACCTATGGGATCTCCCCCACCCTGGGCGGGGCTCATTTCGTCTTCCTCCAGCGCCAGGATCTCACCACCGATGGCCGCACTGTTCGCATCGAGTGGCATTACGATGCTTACGGGAACGAGATCGCCCGCCTGGACCATGGCTTCATCGATGTCTCCGGCGATGAGCGCACCCTCCATCGGGGCTATGTCTACAACCCCGACGCCTGGATCGTGGATCGGGTTGCCTGGGAGCAGATCTACGAGAACAGCGGATTGGGGGTTCATTCTGAAACCCGTTTTTACTACGACGGGGCGACTTCCCCTTCCACGCCCCCGACGAAGGGCCTTCTCACCCGCGTGGACCGGGGAAGGAGTGACTGGGGGTGGGTGAGCGAGCAGGCGGGCTACGATGCATGGGGGAACCTCACCGTCATCACTGACGCCCGAGGCCATACCACGACCTTCGGCTATGACCCGCAGGGGGTGTATCGGATATGGGAACGGAACGCCTTGGGGCACACCACCTCATATGAGTATTACGGCATCAATGAGAGCGACCCCGGACAGGGCCGTGGGCCGACCGGCGCCTTGAAGCGAGTGGTGGACCCCAACGGAGCAGCGACGGCCTACACCTATGACCCCTTCGGGCGGCTGCGAACCGTCGTTCGCCCCGGGGATTCCTGGGCTTCCCCCACGGAGGAATGGCTTTACTACGATGGGGTGGATCGGCCCTTCACCAATCAGTGGCCGCTTCTGATTTCCCACCTGGTGCGGGGGACGCCAGGGGTATCCTGGTGTTCGGGCGGGCTGGCGGCCTGGGAACGGCGCTACTACGACGGCCTGGGGCGACTGGTGGAAGTGCAGACCCCGGGGCCGGGCTGGAACTGCTCCAGCGGCGGGCAGGAAGTGGTCCGGTATACCCGCTATGATGCCCTGGGGCGGGTGGCCGAGGAGAGCGTGCCCTACTTTGTCCCCCAGTATGTCTACTCCACCACGCCGGACGGAAAGGTGGTCACGCCCTATCGCGACCCGGACCTCACACAGCCCCGCACTCGCACCCAATATGACGCCCTGGGACGGGTGGTGCAGGTGACCGGGCCGGACGGGAGTCTCACCCGTAAGGCATACCAGGGCGGACGGGAGCTGGTCCTGGACCCCAACGGCCATCAGACCCAGTATGAGTGGGACGGGCTGGGGCGGCTGGTGGCCGTGCGGGAGTATTACGGCACCTACAGCCAGCCCACCTGGAACCCGGGGGAGACCCCCGCCGAGACCCGCTACTGGTATGACGCCGCCGGCAACCTCATCGCCGTGCGGGATGCTCTGGGGAACGTCACCCGCATCCAGTACGACCCGCTGGGGCGCAAGACGGCGATGGACGACCCGAGCATGGGCCACTGGGAGTACCGGTATGATGCGGCCGGGAACCTGGTGAAGCAGCGGGATGCGCGCGGGCAGGCCATATGCTTCTACTACGATGCCCTGAACCGGCTGGTGGGGAAGACCTATCATTCAGGCGTGGTGGACCTGGATGGGCTGGTGTGTCCGGGCGGTCCGTATGCGGTCTCCTACGCCTACGACCAGGGGCCGAACGGCATCGGGCGGCGGACGGGGATGACGGATGCGGCTGGCGTCACAACCTGGCAATATGATGCCCGGGGTCGGGTGCTGACGGAGACCCGCACGCTCAATGGCATCGGGACGTTTGTCACCGCCTGGGGGTATGATGCGGCGGACCGGGTGGTGCGGATGGTTTATCCCGATGGCGAGGGGGTGAACCTCACCTATGACCGGCAGGGCCTGCTGGCCTCGGTGGTAGGGCGGGATGTTTATCTTATGAGCGCCACCTACAATGCCCTGGGCCAGCCCTTGCAGCAGGCCTGGGGGAACGGGCGGGCCACCACCTACGCCTACCATCCGCAGAACTTCCGGCTGACGCGGCTTCAGGTCAGCGGCAATCTGCTGGACCTGCAGTACGGCTACGACCGGGTTGGGAACATCATTGCCATTACGGATACGGTGAACAGTGGCCAGGTGCAGACCTTTGGCTACGATGCACGGGACCGGTTGATCTGGGCGCGGACGAACGGTGTGGGCAACGGGCAATACAGCGAGGCGTATGGCTATGACCGGATGGGGAACATTCTCACGCGCACCCTGGGCAGCCAGCCGGTTGCCTATACCTATGGCTGTCCGCCGCCGTCTGTCACATCCAGCCCTTCGCCGGCGCTGCCCTATCGGGTCTACTTTCCGCTGGTGATGAGGGGGTATGGGCCGGGGAGCCCGCCTCCGGCGGCGTGTGTGGCGCCGTTTGCGGTGGTAAGCACCACGGCTGGGTTCCAGGCGGCGTATGACCCCAACGGGAACATGGTGCTGCGGGTGGAGGACGGGGTCGCTTACCAGCAGGAGTTTGATGCCGAGAACCGGCTGGTGGTGGTGACCAACACCGTGACTGGGCAGGTCACCCGCTTTGTCTATGACGGTGATGGGAATCGCATCCTGCGCATCGGCCCGGACAGGACAACCGTTTACATCGGGGACTACTATGAGCGAGAGGGCAGCACCGTCCGCAAGTACTACTACGCCGATGGGCAGCGCATTGCGGTGCGGGTGGATGGCGCCCTCTACTTCCTTCACAGCGACCATCTGGGGAGTGCGACCTTAGCAACCGATGCCAGTGGCAACCGAGTGGGTGAAGCCCGCTACAAGCCTTATGGGGAGGTGCGGCAGGGTTATCCGGTTGGGGTGATGCCTACAGACCGGCTTTATACCGGCCAGCGGTGGGAGAGTTTCGGACTGTATGATTATGGCGCGCGGTTCTATTCGCCGGGCCTGGGACGTTGGGCCAGTGCCGACACAATGGTTCCTAATCCTTTGAATCCTCAGGGCCTCAATCGGTATACCTACGTCTACAACCGACCATTGGTTTATATTGACCGAGACGGCCACTTCCCATGGCTGCCGGTTGTGATTGCCGGGGGGATAGTCATTGGTGGTGTCATTGGATTGGCGATCACCCCCGAATGGCGCTTTTGGAATGTTCCTCCCATTACCGAGCCTAGAGTTTCACCTCCCACCTCCCTGGAGATGACCCAATGGTTGATTGACCAGATGAAAACCAATGCTCAGGCGCCAGTCACGCAGCTAATGCGGGAAAATTGGAGCAGCCTCTCTCCCGCCAACCGGGTTGGCGCTTTGAAAGCGTGGACGGCTCTGGTGCGTACCGGAGCAGTGTGGGATTTCAAGGAAGACATAATGGGAGAGGGAAAGCTACTGTGGCGATACCAGACGGATGTTGTTGAGATAGGTAACCTCCAGCTGAATTACCAAGCAGTAGCCAACATTCACTACGGCTTTGTTGGTCGGGCTGCTGGTTTTCAAGGATGGATTCTCCGACTTGGGGCCGGTGTAGCCCAATGGATGGATTGGCACAGCAAGGACCCATCCAAGGTTGGGACGTGGGAGACCTATTTTGACCAACCCTTTGATGCCTGGTGTATTGGATTCGGCATCTTTCTCTACGACCGTTATGGGCAGAGGCTGGATGAACTGACACCAGAAGTCTTTGCTCAGGCATTAGAGGAGTATATCCAGAAATATGGCGCCCCACCCCCGGCTTCGCCGTAAGAAGGAGGGAAAATGATCGGGGAGAGCTTGCGAAAATGGATGTTGACGGCTATGACCCTTGTTGCTGCAAGCCTCATATTATCCTCCTGTATCCGGGAGCAACCGGTGCCTGAACGCTCCTTCACAACATTGGACCTGTTGATTAGGCTATCGGATATGCCTCCCGGCTGGACAATTGGGTATGGCCCTGGCAAGGGAAGGAGTTATATCAGCCCTAAAGAAGATGGATCCGAAATTGGCTTTTATGTTAGTGATGATCGTGTCCCACGAGGTCGTGATACCGCTGGCCAGGGCGTTTATCGTTATCGTAGCCCAGAGGTGGCCAAGGAGGTCTACAGAGATATGGTTTTGCCTCGCGCCGGGAAGATGCCTGCTGGGTGGACCTATCGGAGTCCTGTAGCGGATCAATCGGATTTTACCTGCTACGATTATGAAGGCCGCGAGCCTTATCCGTTTTGCGAGTGGTCGGCTCGCTACGAAGAATATGTGGTGATTTTTAGCTCATGGTTGATACCGGGTTATATGTCTTTGGAGGATATGGAGCGAGTGGTCAGGGCGATTGATATGCGGATGGCACAGTATCTGGGCAAACCAATCCCGTCTACACCTATTACACCGTAGGAACCCTGTTGGCCGCTGCCATTGGGCAAGTCACCCGCCTGGTCTATGACGGCGACGGCAGCCGTGTCTTGCGGCGGGTGGAGGGGGGCGAGACCACCGTCTACATTGGGGACTACTATGAGCGAGAGGGCAGCACCGTCCGCAAATACTACTACGCCGGTGGGCAGCGCATTGCGGTGCGGGTGGATGGCGCCCTCTACTTCCTTCACAGCGACCATCTGGGGAGTGCGACCTTAGCAACCGATGCCGGTGGCAACCGAGTGGGCGAAGCCCGCTACAAGCCTTATGGGGAGGCGCGCTATATTTGGGGCGTTATGCCCACCGACCGCCTCTACACGGGCCAGCGGTGGGAAGGCCTTGGGCTGTATAACTATGGCGCAAGGATGTACTCACCCGGCCTGGGGCGCTGGATCAGCCCGGATGCCCTCGTTCCCAGCCCAGCAAACCCTCAGAGCCTGAACCGCTATGCCTATGTCTACAACAGTCCAGTCACCTATCTAGATGCGGATGGCCGTTTCCCCATTGTCCCGGTGCTCATTGCGGCTGGGGTGGTGGTGCTGAAGGTTGTAGATTATGGTTGGACGGTCTACGATGTATACCAATCGGGGCGGGTGCTGGCGAACCCGAATGCTGGGCGTGGGGAGAAGTTGCTGGCCGGGCTGAACATTGCGCTGGCGGTGGCTTTTGAGGGGGGAGAGCCGGACGATGAGATACCGGTCTCGGTGCCGCTAGATGACATAGGGCGGTTAGGGGTGATAGCAGGCGCGCGGAGGGCGCTGGCGGAGGGTGGAGAAGAGGCGCTGGGGCGGTACCTTCGGGAGCGGCTTGGGCCTCAGGCGGATGAGGTGCTAGAATGGGTAATGCGGGAGGTAAGGGAGGAAGCAGCTGAAGCCCGGGGAGGTACCTATATGCTGGTGGACCGGGTGACTGGAGAGGTCAAATACGTAGGACAGACCAATAATCTTGCCCGTCGTGCAGTGGAGCATCAGCGAGATCCTATCAAAAGTCGATTGATTTTTGTAGAGGATTGGCGGGTTGACGATCTTGCAATTCGGCGAGGGCGGGAGTAGGTGCTATATGAGCGCTATCGACCGTCGCTGAATCGGATTCGTCCGATCAGCCCGCGCAACCCTCGCTTGCAGGAATATTTGGAAGCAGCAAGGCGATTTGAGGAAATGATGCGATAGGAGGGGGAATGGAGAAATCCCGGAGGAAACACATCAAATACTCTGAAGGGCAATGGTTTGCAGTACCTTTGAAAGATGGGGGGTATGCTTTAGGGATCATTGTGCGGGGGAGTTACAAGACAAAGGGTGGGCTGGGTTACTTTTTTGGTCCCCGGTATGAGGGGGTGCCGGATGAGCGAGAGACCTGGCTTAAGAAACCCTCGGATGCGATTCTAATCGCCTGGTTTGGGGATTTGGGGATCATTTGGGGGAGGTGGCCCTTGATTCCGAGCACGCGTCCGTTCCGCAGGGCAGAATGGCCAGTCCCAAAATTTAAAAATATTGATCCGGTAAACCCTCACAAAGGTTGGTTAGTAGAGTATCGCCAAGATCTCAACGGATGGGAGTTGCCCAAAAGAACTCGCTGTAACGCAGAAGACTTGGAAGGGCTACCTGAGGATGGGATATACGGATATGAGGCTGTTGAAATTGCATTAACTCATCTTTTGTCAGAGAAATAGCCTTTAGGTTTCAGTTACAACTTAACAATTATCTCACGAGGGATAAAGTGCCGAGAACCGGCTAACCGTCGTTACCAACACCGTGACCGGGCAGGTGGTGCGCTTTGTCTACGACGGCGAAGGGAACCGCATCCTGCGGATTGACCCGGAGAGGACAACGGTCTACATCGGGGACTACTACGAGCAGGCAGGGAGCACCGTCCACAAGTACTACTACGCCGGTGGGCGGCGCATTGCGGTGCGGGTGAATGGCGCCCTCTACTTCCTTCATAGCGACCACCTGGGGAGTGCGACCTTAACAACCGATGCCGGTGGCAACCGAGTGGGCGAAGCCCGCTACAAGCCTTATGGGGAGGCGCGCTATATTTGGGGCGTTATGCCCACCGACCGCCTCTACACCGGCCAGCGGTGGGACTCCGGCCTGGGCCTCTACGACTATCGTGCCCGCTACTACCACCCGGTGCTGGGGCGGTTTGTAAGCGCGGATACCTTAGTCCAGGCAAATGCTAAGAATCCAGCGCCATACTTGCCTCTGGCCGTCTCCTATGCCGACCCGAAGGTTCTGGAGCAGTGGAACCAACTCCAGCAGGCACGCCTGCAGCCGGGGGCCCAGACTCCCAGCACGCCATCGGCCTTTGACCCCCAGTTCCTGAACCGCTACTCTTACGGACGAAACAACCCATTGGCCTACGTGGATGACTCCGGCCACATTGCCTGGTGGGTGGGGTGGTGGGCTTCGGGGCCTATGCCATCACCCATCGGGACAACTTCGATTGGAAGCAGGCGGCGCTGTGGACGGCGGGTGGGGCGGTGGTTGGGGCCACCCTTGGGGCAGGTGCCCAGTGGGTGGCTGGAGCGTTGGGGGCGAAAGCAGCGGTTACGGCTGGCACGGCCGGCATCACCACCATAGAGATGGCTGCAAGTTCGCCAGCTGGACAGCAGTTAATTCAAAGCATATCTCGAATTGAGGTAGCGGGTCCAAAGCTAGAATATTTATTGCGCTTAGATCCTGGCAAGGCGAAAGGTTTCGAGCGACTTGGTTACACCTTGAGTAACAAGGAAGCACTTCAGCAGGCTTTGCTCTCACTTGGTCAACGAATAGAATTATCAAGCGGCATTGTGACCGAATATGGCACAAAGTTTAAACAAGTGGTCGAAATAATTGGGCCAAATGGTGTTAGGGGTCGTCTCACCATCATCTGGCAGGTCGATAAAGGATCCGATGTCTTACGCCTGATAACGGCCATAGCTGAGCCATTCAAGTGAGGTGGCCTATGACAAGTACCCTTCCTGTAACCCATGAGTCCTGGTATCCATTTGAAGGGGGGCGCACTGTGGGCCAGCGTGGCCCTGAAAACGGCGTTATCCTGCAAGATGAAGAACACGCAAATGGAGCACGTATCACGCTGGAATGTGGTTGTTCCGCAGCACCGTTTGCGATCACTTGTAGTATATATGGTTGGATGGTTCATACGCGATACTTTCCAACCGAAGAGTCAGCACAACAAGCTTTTAAGGAGATGAAGTTCGAATTAGCCAACATACTCCGTCTTATTCCCAATGAAAATGACCCGGAGGCTGAGACCAAGCTTCAAGTTGTGGGCAAAATGCTCTTAGATTTCATCGAACGGTTTCCCTAACGCCTTATTAATGGCTACAGGGAGCCGAGCTGTACGCGGTGACTCATGCGGGCGGGGTGCACGGGGTGCAAAAAGTAAAGCATTGATACGATACCAGACGGGAACGTAACCGGTCCAGCTTAGACAGACCCTGCACTGCGATGCCGGGAACCGGCTGGTGGTGGTGACCAATACCGTCACCGGGGAGGTGGCGCGTTTCGTCTACGACGGCGACGGCAAGCGGGTGAAGGCCACTGTCAACGGCGTGACCACGGTTTACATCGGCGACTACTACGAGCAGAGCGGGAACACCATCCGCAAATACTACTACGCTGGTGGGCAGCGCATTGCGGTGCGGGTGGATGGCGCCCTCTACTTCCTTCACAGCGACCATCTGGGGAGTGCGACCTTAGCAACCGATGCCAGTGGCAACCGAGTGGGTGAAGTGCGCTACAAGCCCTATGGGGAGGTGCGGTATAGTTGGGGCGTTATGCTCACCGACCGCCTCTACACCGGTCAGCGCTGGGACTCCGCCCTGGGCCTCTACGATTACCGCGCCCGCTACTACCACCCGGTGCTGGGGCGGTTCATCAGTGCGGATCCCATCGTCTCCAGTCCAGGCCATCCCCAGGCGCTGAACCGGTATGCGTATGTCCTGAACAATCCGATTCGTTACAATGACCCCACAGGGCATGCGTACGAGTGCGGGGTGTATGCAGGGACGAGCTGTGTGGATGTGGGCCCAAAGTTCCCTGTGGAGATAATTCAGGCTCCTCCGGATGCGCTGGACAACGTATGGGCTGTCACTGAATTCATTGGGGCGGTGGTATCGGAGCCGGCGGATTGGGTTCTTACCGCCCGCGATTTTCTGAGCGGGCAAGGCAGCCCCTGGGCGCTGGTAGGGCTACTGCCCCTGGTGCCAAGCAGTGTGGGGAAATACGCCGATGAGGCCGCGGATGCGCTGAGGGGGGCAGGGAGGGCGGAAGAGGCAGGCGAAAGTATTGGTCGCACCATCCGCCACCACATCGCCACCAATAAGAACTGGATCCGGGATCCACAATGGTCAAAGCACTTCCGAGAATTGTTTGCTAAAGGCGGTATGTCCCTGGATGATGCCGCCAACATTGTGGAACTGCCGGCCGAACTGCATAAAGGGCCACATTCTCAAGCCTATCACCAGTGGGTCTATAATCGGCTCTACAAGGCGATTGCTCGCTTGAAAGATCCGGTCAAGATTCAAGAACGATTAAAAGCGGCGCTACAAGCCATTGCGGGGGAACTCAAAGCCCATCCAGAGTGGCTGAGGAATCCGCCGATACAAGGAGGAAGATGATGCGTTACTATGAGTGGTCATCTAATTCGGAGGGGAATAGCTCTGTGTGGCACTTTCGCATTAAAGGGTGGGAAGACGACTTTGCCTTGAGTTGGCGGTTAATGGAAGGACGTCCTTTGAGCGAAGAGGAGT
>JAUQQB010000446.1 GCA_030550075.1 Chloroflexota bacterium
GCCGAAGGCGCCCCGCTCCGCCCCCAAAGCCCCCATGGGAAACGAACTGCGTAAGTCCTACGAATAACGAAAGCGAATAGGGAAACGGACAGGGCCCATCCCTTCGGGAACGAGCCGGCGATGGAATTCCAGGAGGTGTGTCTGGGCGATATGGGCCGCCGAAGGCGGCTCTCCTTTCCTCCTCAGGGTGCAAGCGATGCAGGAGAAACGATGGGTTCTGGCGATGGATCTGGGGACTACCGGGCCGAAGGTGGGCCTGGTTTCGCTGGAGGGGGAGATCCTGGGCTGGGAGAAGGAGCCAACCCGGCTGATCCTGCTTCCCGGAGGGGGTGCGGAGCAGGAGCCAGCGGAGTGGTGGGCGGCGATCCGGCAGGCTACTCACCGCCTGCTGGATCGGATCCCGGGGGCCCGGGATCGGATCGCGGCCATCGGATGCACCGGGATGTGGTCCACCCTGGTCCCCGTCGATGCCGGAGGCGCCCCGCTCACGAATGCCATTCTCTGGATGGACACGCGGGGCGCTGAGGAGGTCCGGCGCCTCTGGGGCGGGTTTCCTTCCATCGCTGGTTACCGGCTGGACCGTCTCTTCCTCTGGCTTCGGCTGACCGGAGGGGTTCCCGGTCATTCCGGAAAGGATACGATCGCCCATCTTCTGTATTTACGTCAGCATCATCCCGATGTCTATCGAGCGACCTGGAAATTCCTCGAGGCCAAAGATTACCTGAACCTCTGCCTCACCGGCCGCGCCGCCGCTTCCTACGATTCGATCGCGCTTTTCTGGCTGACGGATAACCGGAACATCCATCGGGTGGATTATCATCCCCGCCTGCTTCAACCAGTAGGCGTGACGCGGGAGAAGCTTCCGGATCTGCGCCCAGCGGTCGAGATCCTGGGACCCCTTCGACCGGAGGCCGCGCGGGATCTGGATCTCCCCGCCGGCATCCCGGTGATTGTGGGAACCCCGGATGTCCAGGCCAGCGCCATTGGGTCCGGCGCGGTCCGGGATGAGGAACCCCATCTCTATCTGGGAACCTCCTCATGGCTGACCTGCCACGTCCCTTTCCGCCGGGTGGATCTCAGCCGCAACATGACCACGCTCCCTTCCGCGATCCCGGGTCGTTATTTCATCGCGAACGAACAGGAGACGGCGGGCGCATGTCTTCAGGCGCTCCGCTCCATCCTCGAAGATCCCGCCGCCTCCCTTGAGCTTCCCGAGCCGGTCCTGGATCAGATCGCTGCCCAGGCGTCGCCGGGAAGCGGTGGGATCCTCTTTGCCCCCTGGTTGTATGGGGAGCGGACGCCGGTGGAGGACAGTTCCCTCCGAGGAGGGTTCTTCAATGTCTCCCTGGGGGTCCGGCGGGAGCACTTCGTGCGGGCGGTGTTTGAAGGGGTGGCTTACAACACCCGCTGGCTCCTGGAGGCGGTGGAAGCGTTTCTGGGGCACCGGGTGGATGACATTCGATTCATTGGGGGCGGGGCCCGGTCGACGGTCTGGGGGCAGATCATGGCGGATGTGCTGAACCGAACCATTCATCAGGTTCAGGAGCCGCAGCTGGCCGCCCTGCGGGGCGTGGCCCTGCTGGCCGGGGTTGCCCTGGGCAGGTTGACCTGGGAAGCGATCCCGGAGCGGGTGCCGATCGCCGCTACGTTCCGGCCCAACCCGGCTTATCGCGCCCTGTATGATGCGATGTTCCGGGAGTTCCTGGCCTTCTATCGGGCGACCCGCGGGATTTACCGCAGGCTTCAGCGGACTCTAACGCGGATGATGCTCTAATACCGGGAGGCCTGGAGGAGGGGCGAGCCGCCGAAGGCGACCTGCCCCTATCCGACTCCTCTATGGATTTCCCTCCGAGGGCGCGAAAAGCGGATCGTCGTCTCGCGGTTCCTCGGGCCGGGTCGCTTTCGATCCGGAAGGCTTTAGGGAAAGGGCGCTGTCCAGTGGGCTCTCCTGCTCGACCCGTATCGAAGAGAGACTACCCTTGGTGCTGGAGCGACCGGGATGGAGCGAAAAAGTTGGGCTTTCTGGCCGTGGCGGATGATCCGGGCGCTCATGGCAGGCGTGGGGCGCTGGATCCGCCCCCTTCTCTCCCGATTTGAACGGCCGTTGCGGGCGGTGCCGGGCATGGAGCGCCGCCTGGAGGCCGAATATGCGGCCGTGCTGCGGGAGCTGGAGCCGACCCTGAAGCCTTATCGGGATCTTCCGGGGTTCTCCCGGCTTCCCCGGGAGGGTCAATCTCCGGAGTGGGTGTTCCAGCACCTTCAAACGCTGGCGGCCCGGGAGGAAGCCCGCTGGCGGAAGGGATATGCCTCCGGGGCCGTGTATCACGGCGGCCCTGCGCACATCGAGTTCCTGAACCGGGTTTACGCCCTGTTCTCCCAGGCGAACCCCCTTCACCCGGATCTCTGGCCCAGCATCGCCCGGTTCGAGGCGGAGATCGTGGCGATGACCGCTCGCATGCTGGGGGCGGAGGAGGCAGATGAGGAGATCGTGGGGACGGTCACCTCCTGCGGGACTGAGAGCATCCTGTTAGCGATGAAGGCCTACCGGGACTGGGCGCGGGAGACCCGGGGGATCACACAGCCGGAGGTCGTCCTGCCGGTCACCGCCCACGCGGCCTTCGAGAAGGCCGCACACCTCTTTGGCCTTCGCCTGGTTTATGTCCCGGTTGATGAGGACTATCGGGCGGATGTCCGGGCGATGGCGCGGGCCATCACGCGGCGCACCATTGCGCTGGTGGCCTCGGCGCCGTCTTTCCCCCACGGGATCATCGATCCGATCCATGAAATCGCCCAGCTGGCCCAGTCGCATGGCCTCGGATGCCATGTGGATGCGTGTCTGGGCGGGTTCGTTCTTCCGTGGGCCGAGCGGCTGGGATATCCCGTGCCGCCTTTTGATTTCCGGGTGCGCGGGGTGACCTCGATTTC
>JAUQQB010000447.1 GCA_030550075.1 Chloroflexota bacterium
GCCAAAGGCGCCCGGCTCGCCCCCAATATCCTTTTTATCCTCCCTCCTCATGGCCCGAAGGGCCGTGAGGAGGGAGGATCGAGGAGGGTAGGACCATCCGCTGGACCCGAACGGTATGATAACCGAAAAGCCCTAAGGAATAGAGGGAGATGGGGATCAGGGAGTTGCTGGAGATGGCTTCCTGATCCCCACTGGTAGGCGGGGCCGGATGCCAAAGGTGCTCGCCAGCCCGGGGTGGAAAGGCCATTTTGATGTTCATCAGGGAGGATCTTGAATGGCGTTGAAAGGAAATCTTCGGGATTTCAATACCACCCAGCTGCTCAATCTAATTCATCTGGCCCGGAAGACCGGGACCCTGACTGTGGAAAGCCGGAACGGCACCGCCCGCCTCTGTTTTAAGGATGGCAAGCTGATCTACGCGGCATTGGATCGCCAGGACGGACGCCTGGCGGATGTCCTGATCCGGGCCGGCAAGCTCCAGCCAGAGCAGCTGAAGGCGTTCGACCTCGCCCGCCTCCAGGATGATAAGGTGCTGGGCCTCAAGCTGATTGAAGCGGGTTATGTCACTCAGCAGGATATCCTGAACAGCCTGCGGGCCCAGATGCTGGATGTGGTCTATCGGTTGTTTTCCTGGAACGAGGGCGCTTTCCGCTTCGAGCCGGATCTTCATGCGTTGCAAAATCGCATTCCGGTTCCTATGGATTTAGAGAACATCATCATGGAGGGGGCCCGGCGTCTCCGGGAGGTGGAACGCCTGAAGGAGGAACTCCCGGAGCTCGACATCCCGGTGAGGCTGACCAGCCGCCCGGAGGCCATTCGCAAGGTGCAGTTGAGCACGGAGGAGTGGCGGGTGATCAGCCAGGTCAACGGCCGGAACACCATTGAGCAAATCATGCGCCGTTTGAGCATGGACGAGATCCAGATTCGGCGCATTATCTATGGGCTTCTTCAGGCCGGGCTGATCGAGCTGGGAACCCCGCCACCGGTCACCCCGCCGCCCGGCGTACCAGCCCGCGGACCGGGAAGCGGAGTCTCACGCTCTGTGGTGGAGAAGCTGATTAATTATTTCCGTCGGCTGTAGTGTCTTTGAGATCCCGTAAGGACAGCCTCCCTTTTCGATAGATCTCTCAGGAGGACAGCCAACCCATGCAGGCGGTGAAAATCATAGTGACCGGGCCCTTCGCCTCGGGGAAAACCCAGTTTATCCGCACCATCAGTGAGATCGAGGTGGTCTCCACGGAACGACGGATCTCCACGGCCGCGGAGCGGGCCATCAAGGATCAGACCACGGTGGCGATGGATTTCGGGCGGATCACGATTGATAAGGATCTGGTGCTGTATCTGTTCGGGACGCCGGGCCAGCGGCGGTTCGATTTCATGTGGGAGATCCTGGCAGAGGGGATGCTGGGATTCATCGTGATGGTTGACAGCACGAGACCCGAGACGTTCCGTGAGGCTCGCAACATCCTTGACACCTTCCGCCGCTACGCGCAAACCCCCTTTGTGGTCGCCGCCAACAAGCAGGACCTGGAGGACGCGTGGGACCCGGAGGATCTTCGGATTGCGTTGCGCCTGGATGGTCGGGTCAAGGTGCTGCCGTGCGTCGCCACCCGGCGCGACAGCGTGAAAACCGTGGTCCTGGAGCTGCTCTACTCGATCCTCGAGGAGCTTTCAGCCTCCCAGCGCTGATCCGAGAAGGAGTGACATCCTCCGTCCACGGACATTCTGTGCGGAGAGTTTCTGGGAATTGGGGAATCTGTCTTTGGAGGCTTTCCTAAACCTCTTCGCGATCCTTTCCCGTATTGTGAATCGGTGTGGTACGGAGCCATATCCCGCTGATAGATGTTTCGCTCAGCATGTGGAAATGAGCTCGATTGTCACAGAGCAGGGCATCGTCCATTATGAAGCGATCGGGCGGGGGCGGCCCGTGATCTTCCTCCACGGGTGGCTGGGATCTTGGGCTTACTGGATCGACACCATGAATGCCATGGCCTCTCACTGCCGCTCTTACGCGCTGGATTTCTGGGGGTTCGGGGAGTCCGATCGCAAACGGGCCAGCTTTACCGTCCCTGACTTCATTGCCCTTGTGGTCCAGTTCATGGACCGCCTGGGGATCGCCTCAGCAGCGCTGGTGGGCCACTCCATGGGAGGGACGGTGGCCCTGGGAGTGGCCTTTGCGCATCCGGACCGGGTGACGCGGGTGGCGGTGGTGGGTTCCCCCATTGTGGGGACTTCCTTGAATTTCTTCCTTAAGATGGCCGGTCGTCCCTTTTGGGCTTTCCTGGCCTATACGTTTCCAGGTGTGGTGAAAGCGGGAACATATGTGGCCTCACCGACGATCACTCGGGCCTGGCGGACGTGGTATCGGATGTGGGAGCGGGATCTCTCCCGCACCACGCTGCGCTCTTTCTTCCAGAGCATCGGGAGCCTCCATCGCACCGATCTCCGCCCATTGCTCCCTCAGCTGCGTCCTCCGGTTCTGGGGATCTATGGCGCCCGCGATAATATCGTGAATCCAAACCAGGCATCTCTCCTGGCGCAGGAAGCTCCCCGGGCCAGGATCTTCTGGATGCCAGAGGCCGGCCATTTCCCAATGCTGGACGATCCGGAACGCTTCCGGCAGGTCCTGGGGGAGTTTCTGTTGTCGGATGATTCGGCATAGGGTACGTTTGGGGTGCTGGGTGGGGCCTTTGGCTCCATGCCCATCACCAAAAGCTCTCATTGGTAGGAGTTACGCAGTTGAAAGCTCTAAAGGTGGGACGGAAGGCCGGCCAGCGCCGTCCGGACGGCGGGGTTCGCCCAGGTTGAAAGCTCTAAAGGTGGGACGGAAGGGCCCCACCCCCCTTTCTCCCCCCTCCCCCCGGCCCTTTGGGCCGTGGGGAGGGGGGAGAAAAATCCTTTTGGGGGCGGAGCGGGGCGCC
>JAUQQB010000448.1 GCA_030550075.1 Chloroflexota bacterium
AGCGTCCGCAACCGGGAGAGGGCGTCCCGGAGCTCCAGCCAGGCCAGCCCGGGTTTCACGGTTCGAGGAACCACCGCCACCAGGAAGCGTCCGGGCTCCAGACGAAGTCCATAGAGGGCGCGTTGCTCTCCCTCCCAGGCATGGGCGACGAAGGCTGGCTCGCCGAGGGCGGAGGCCAGGGTTTCGAGAAGAGCCCCGATCTGGCCGATGGCCTGGGCCACGGCCTGAGCCACCGATCCGGATACCCATCCCTGAGCGGCCAGCAGCTCCCCACCGGATCCCACCAGCAGCGTCAGCTCCGCCCCCAGCCGGCCCTGCAACGCCCGCAGGATCTCTTCCGCCTGCGCACGCTGATCCGATGTCAGGGCGTGGGAAACCGCCGGTGGGAAGGTGGAGAGGCCAGAAGGAGAGCGACCGGACGGGCGCGAAGATAGGACCCGCGCCACTGCCTCCAGGACTTCGCTCGCCGTGAACGGTTTAGGGATGAAATCCGCTGCGCCCTCCCGGAACGCCTGGGTCACCGTCAGCGCGTCCGCGAAACCACTGAGGGCGATCACCGGAAGGTCCGGCCAGGATTCTCGAAGGCGGCGGATGAGGGCGAGCCCCCCCATCCCGCCCATTCGGAGGTCGGTGATCACCAGGTCGATCGCCGCGCCTTCCAGGATCTGCAACGCCCGCTCGGCGCTGGGGGCTGTGCGCACCGTATAACCCGCTACCCCGAGGATATCGCTCAGGGTCTGCAGCGTATCAATGGAATCATCCACAATCAGCACACAGGGCGACTTCGCCATCTTCCTTTCCCTGCCCCTCCAACTGGGCTCTGGAGGATCCGGACAGCACGTCCCTCAACTGGGGGTCTTCGCTCCACGCCGGGCCAGGCCCCTCCTTATGGTCCTTCGGGCCGTGGGGTGGAAGGATGAAAAAACCTGTTCAGGGCCGGGAAGGCCACCGAAGGCGACCCCGCCCACCCCCGAACTCCTGCCCTTCCAGAGAAATCGGAGGAATCGCCTCTTCACCCGCCGCCCGTGGTGATCGCCCGAAGGGTCAACCCCACCATGATGGCCAGCGCGATACTGTAAAGCAGCTGCTCCCGACGCCCATCCCGGCCGCGGGTGTAGGCATAAACCAGGGGGAGGGCCAGCGTCAGGACAATCCCGTATAGAAAGTGCAGGCCGCCGCGGGCGGGCCAGAGCCGCATCAGGACCATCACCAGGCCCAGGAGTCCCTGGAGCAGGATCACCCCTTCCAGGATCCACAGCGCCCCCCAGAAATCCCCGCGGACCCCCTCCCCTCGCAGATAGCGCCAGAATCCCCACAGGGCACAGATGAGAGTGAAAAACAGGATCGTTCGACTGAGGCCGTCATGCAGCGTGATCAGGGTTCCCATGCGTGAAGCCCCAATGGATCCGTTGTGCGATGCTCAGGATTCTGGACGAACCAGCTGATCTTGCGCCGGTGGCTCAGCGGCCCAGAAGCGGGCGGATGGTCTTCTCGACGTCTTCGCGGCCCTTCAGGATCCCCACCACGACTCGATGAACGATCCCCTCCCGGGTGATGAAGACGGTGGTGGGCACCCCGAAGATGCGGTATGCCCGCTCCGCCCGGCCGTTGTGATCCAGCAGGATGGGGAAAGGCAGCTCGAATTCCTCGACGAACCTCCGCACCTCCGCCAGATCATCCTGGGAGGTCAGGTTGATCCCCAGAATCTCCAGGCCCTGGTCATGGTAATCCCGGTAGATCTGGGCCAGCAACGGCATCTCCTCCCGACACGGCCCGCACCACGTGGCCCAGAAGTTGAGCAGCACTACCTTCCCCCGCAGATCCCTCAGGCGCACCGTTCCCCCATCCAGCCGCTCCAGCTCGAAGTCCAGCGCCGGGATCCCGGTGGTCAGGCCCATCGAGACCGGGGTGGAGATCTCCGGGACCGGATTCCCTTCCGGAAGCCGCTGGCAGGCTAAGGCCAGCAACCCCAGCCCCACAAGCATCGCCTTACGCATGGACCCCTCCCAGGCTCCGGCCGCTGAGATAGCCCAGATAGGCGGGAACCAGCGGGAAGACACATGGCGAGAAAAACGACAGCAGGCCGGCCACGAAAGCCACCGGATAGCCCAGCCCGGCTCCCGGCCCCACATCCAGGAACAGGCCCAGCTGGAACGTCCATACGCGCAGATTCGTGAACGTCGGGACCCAGCCGGGGAAGCTCAGGGTCGGAAAGAAGCGGGGCAGCACATCCAGCAGCACCATCCCGCCGATGAGCAGCAGCAGCACCCCGCTGGCGGCGTGGAAAGCCGGAAGATAGCGACGCATCCGCCGCATCCCCGCCAGGGCGCGATCCAGCAGGAACCCCAGCGCCAGGAAGGGAACCCCCAGGCCGGCGGCGTAAGCCGCGAGCAGGCCCAGAGCCTGGCCCGCCGTCTCCTGCTGGAAGGTCAGGGTCAGGATCGCCCCCAAGGTGGGGCCCACGCATGGCGTCCACCCGGCGGCGAAAAACACCCCCATCAGCCCCGAGGTCAGATAGCTCAGCGAGCGGACCTCCCGAAGCTGCGGGCGCCATTCCGACATCACCAGCGGGTAAAGCCCCGGGATCCGGACCCCCAGCACCACCAGGCCCATCAGGATCACCACGCTCCCCCCGATGGCCGCCAGCAGATCCCGCCCGTTGAAGAAGAGCTGGCCGAGGAGCGTCGCCGCCCCGCCCCAGGCGAAGACGAACACGAACGAGAACCCCAGCACAAAGGCCAGGGCATGGGAGAACGTGCGCCAGCGAAGGGTCCACCCCATCCCCTCACCGGGGCTCATCATGCTCCTCCCGAAGTTCTGGATTCAGCCGCGCCCGCAAACGGGCCATCCGCTCCTCCAGCGCCCGCTGCCGGCGCGCAAGATACAGGACGTAGAAGAAAGTGAGGCCCCAGAAGACCAG
>JAUQQB010000030.1 GCA_030550075.1 Chloroflexota bacterium
GTATTGCCTCCTCTGGGGAACGACTTCATCGCGATGCTCAAGGACACCGCGCTGGCCTCGGCGATCGCAGTGCCAGAACTCATGTATGTGGGACGCCAGCGAGCGGCGGGGACGTTCCGGTATTTTGAGGTCTACAATACGGTTGCCCTTCTCTATCTGGCCATGACTTTGTTGCTCTCTCTCCTGGTTCGGGGATTGGAGCGTCGGACTGCAATTCCACGATGATGGGGGTTGTAGAAAACAGGTGTGGACCACCGGGAATTTGCGCGGCTCAGGGGGGTAAGCGGACGATCCTGCTGCCTACCCCTGTGGCAGTAGGTCGATGGGGGTTTCAGGTCGACCAGGCGCACAAACCGGTCTAACGTTTGCTACGTAAAATGAGATGAGCCATAATGACTAGGGTAAGGTTGTTAAGGGTTAGAAACCATTTCAGCCAGGAAGAGCTCTGTCGATCCTTTCCGGGGTTTTGAGGCCGGGCAGGCTCCCAAAGGCGGCTCGCTCAGCCTCAAAACTCCTTGCGCTCACCTCTCCCTGTGACTCAAGGGGCCCCACGGAGGGATGAGCGTGAGCCCTTCTCACAAGAGCCGGCTGTGGAAACCCAACCGTTTGGGATGATCGATGAGCAATTAGGAGGATTGAGGAGGGCAGAATGATCAACTACCTGATCCGCCGTCTGTTTCAAATGATGGTGGTGATCCTCCTCTCTTCCATGGCGATCTATGCCATTATGAACCTGGCGCCTGGGGGACCATTAAGCGGGATCAATCTGGGGGCGGATCGGAAAAGCCGATTAAGCCCGGAGGAGATCCGGAGGATCGAGGAATTTCTGGGGCTGCACCGGCCGCTGCACTGGCGTTATATCGTCTGGTTGCTGGGGGAGGACTGGCTGGATGAGGTGGGGTTGAAATCCCTTCAGCGGACCAGCTGTCGGGAGATCCCCACGGAATGCACGCGAGGGGTGATCCGTTTTGATTTCGGCGATTCCTGGCGCCTGGCCGCCGGGCAGAAGGTCATTGATCTGATCTGGTTTCGACTTCCCAATACGTTACTTCTAATGACCTCCGCCACGCTCCTCTCCCTACTGGTGGCCATTCCGATTGGGATCTACTCGGCGGTGCGGCAATATTCCCTGCTGGATTATGCAGCCACCACCTTCGCGTTCTTTGGCACCGCAATGCCCGTCTTCTGGTTTGGGCTCATGCTGATCTTTATCTTCAGCGGCCCTCGTTCCCCTTGGTATCAGGTCCTCGGTTTGCCGTATTTGCCCACTGGGAACAATTTCAGCCTGCGTCCTCCTCAACCGGGGAGTCTCCTCTACGTGCTGGGGGCCACGCCGGGTTCCCCGCTGGACCGTGCGGTCCACCTGATCCTGCCCACCATTGTGTTGAGCTTGCTCTATATGGCGGGGTGGAGTCGCTATACGCGCTCCTCGATGCTCGAGGTGTTGCGCCAGGATTATGTGCGCACAGCCCGGGCGAAGGGGCTGGTGGAGCGCGTGGTGATCATGAAGCATGCGCTGCGTAATGCGCTGATTCCAATCGTGACTATCCTGACTTTGGAGATCCCGGGCATTTTCAGCGGGGCGGTGCTGACCGAGACCATTTTCAACTACAAGGGTATGGGGCGGCTGTATTACGATGCCCTGCAGGCGGATGATTGGCCGGTGGTGATGGCCTTGCTGTTTATTACTTCTCTGCTGGTGGTGTTTGCGAACCTGCTGGCGGATATTCTTTACACCCTTGTGGATCCCCGCATTCGGCTGGAGTAAGGGGGTGAGGAATGGCCACGGCGGAGCTTCGGGCGGAAGCCCTTCTGACGGTTCGGGAAGAAAGTTATCTGTTGATTGTCTGGCGGCGGTTCCGCCGTCACCGGGTGGCCCTGTTGGGGGCGATGATCCTGCTAGCCTTTATCCTGATCGCGGTGCTGGCCCCCTGGATCGCCCCTTATGATCCCTACGCCCAGAATCTGATGCTGAAGAACGCCGGCCCTTCCCCCGCCCACTGGCTGGGGACGGATGAGGTGGGGCGGGATGTGCTCTCCCGATTGATCCATGCCGCCCGGATCTCCCTGACGGTGGCTTTTGTGGTCACGCTGATCAGCCAGACCACGGGGGCATTGATTGGGGCGATTTCGGGCTACTTCGGGGGATGGATGGATAACATCATCCAGCGGGTGGTGGACTTCATGCTGACGCTTCCCCTCCTGCCCCTTTTGCTGACCGTCTCCGCTCTTCTAAGCGATGTCACGATCCCCGGCCTGACCCGGGAATGGAGCAGCGTGGTGATCATCATTCTGGTGCTGAGCCTGTTTGGCTGGATGGGGTCGGCGCGATTGGTGCGGGGGGTAGTGCTGTCGCTGCGAGAGCAGACGTTCGCCGAGGCCGCGCGGGCCTTGGGGATGTCCGATTTGCAGATTGTGATCCGTCATATGATTCCTAATGCAATGGCTCCCATCATTGTCGCAGCGACGCTCAGCCTGGGCTCAGTCATCATCGTAGAGGCGGCCCTCAGTTTCCTGGGCTTCGGGGTCCAGCCCCCTGTTCCCACATGGGGGAATATGTTGAACAACGCCCAGGCGGATATGTGGACCCAGCCCTTCAAGGCGATCATCCCGGGGTTCTGTATTTTCCTCACCTCGCTCTCTTTCAATTTTGTAGGCGATGGCCTTCGGGATGCGCTGGATCCGCGCTTGAAGCGTTAAGGGGCCCCTGGCTCGCTGTTCTCTTCCCCTTACGGGCCCTTGGGGGGGCTGAAAGGGACGGCTAAAGATCGCTTCCCTTAGCCCCCGGAGATCTTTTCGCAACCTTATGGAGGAATAGGCTTCGATGCAGCGAGACGGTCGCGATATCCTGCTGGAAATTCGGGATTTGCGGACCTATTTTTTCACCGAGGATGGGGTGGTGAAGGCGGTGGATGGGGTAAGTTTCCACGTCCGGCGGGGGGAGATCCTGGGGTTGGTGGGGGAATCCGGCTGTGGGAAGAGTGTGACTTCTCTTTCCATCATGCGTTTGATCACCCCGCCCGGGCGGATCCTCGAAGGGCAGGTGCTCTTCGATGGGATTGACCTCCTGAGGCTGCCGGAGCCGGAGATGGTCCGGCTGCGAGGAAGTCGGATCTCCATGATCTTCCAGCAGCCGGTGAGCTGTCTGAACCCGGTTTTCAAAGTAGGGGATCAGATTGCGGAAGTCTTTCAGATTCATGAGGGTTTAAGTCGTATCGAGGGATGGAAGCGGGCCATCGAGCTGCTGCAGATGGTGGGCATCCCGGATCCGGAGCGTCGGGCCCACTCCTATCCCCACGAGCTGTCCGGTGGGATGGCCCAGCGGGTGATGATCGCGATGGCTCTCGCACTGGGGCCGGAGTTGTTGATCGCCGATGAGCCCACCACCGCTCTGGATGTGACCATCCAGGCTCAGATCCTGGATTTGATGCGGGAGCTTCAGCGTCGTATGCATACCGCGATCATCCTCATCACCCACGATATGGGGATCGTCGCCGATATGTGCGATCGGGTGGCGGTGATGTATGCCGGGCAGATCATTGAAGAAGCGG
This sequence comes from Chloroflexota bacterium, assembly GCA_030550075.1. Lineage (GTDB taxonomy): Bacteria > Chloroflexota > Anaerolineae > Thermoflexales > Thermoflexaceae > Thermoflexus. The sequence continues at coordinate 3,552 of JAUQQB010000030.1, forward strand.
ACGTCCGTACCATCTTCGCGGACCCCCAGCATCCCTACACCCGCGGGCTGTTAGGTTCCATCCCGGTAATGGGAGTGGTCAAGCCGCGGCTGGACACGATCCCGGGAACGGTGCCGAATCTGATCAACCTGCCCCCCGGGTGCCGCTTCGCGCCCCGCTGTCGGGCGCGGCTTGAGCATCAGGCCCGGCTGGGGAATCGCTGCCTGGAGGAGAATCCCCCCCTCTTCCATACCGGCCCCGGTCATCAAGTTCGTTGCTGGCTATATCAATAACGCTGCCGGCCATCCATTTCTCTTTCGGGAGGCGTTCACGGATGACCTTAACCCAGATGCAGGTTCAGACCTCGCTGGACCTTGCGACGGATCAGGATCTGGCGGTGGTTCGAGGCTTGAAGAAATACTTCCCGGTTCGCCGGGGGTTGCTTCAGCGGGTCGCGGCATGGGTGAAAGCAGTGGATGGGGTGAGCTTCACAATCCGCCGCGGGGAGACCCTGGGGCTGGTTGGCGAATCGGGGTGTGGGAAAACCACAGTGGGGCGCACCATTTTGCGACTGATCGAACCTACTGCAGGGGAAGTTTATTTCGAGGGTCAGAACATCTTCGCCCTCTCTAAGTCCGAGTTGAAAGCCCTGCGACGGGATATGCAGATCATCTTCCAGGATCCTTATTCCTCACTGGACCCTCGCATGCCGGTGGGAGCCAGCATTGCGGAAGGGCTGGCGGTCCATGGGATCGGAACACCGAAGGAACGCTTTGAGATCGTGATCGATCTGCTCCGCAAGGTTGGCCTGGAGGATTATCACGCCCGTCGTTATCCCCATGAGTTTTCCGGAGGCCAGCGTCAGCGCCTTGTGATTGCCCGTGCCCTCGCTCTACGTCCGAAGTTCATCGTGTGCGATGAGCCGATCTCCGCCCTCGATGTATCCATCCAGGCCCAGATCATCAACCTGCTGAAGGAGCTCCAGGAGGAGTTCAAGCTGACCTATCTTTTCATCGCCCACAACCTCAGCGTGATCGAGCACGTGAGCGATCGGGTGGCGGTGATGTATCTGGGCAAGATCGTGGAGCTGACCTCCCGGGAGGAGCTCTATCGGAATCCCCTCCATCCTTACACCCAGGCGCTGCTTTCCGCGGTCCCGATCCCGGACCCCACGCTCAAGCGGGAGCGTATTCTCCTGAAAGGAGATGTCCCCAGTCCTCTGAATCCGCCCTCTGGCTGTCGCTTCCACCCCCGTTGCCCGGTCGCCACCCGCTATTGCGCCCAGGAAGAACCACCCTTCGTGAATGTCGGAACACAGCAGCAGGAACATTGGGTGGCTTGCTGGCGGGTCATGTGACGCAACCCGTGGGGGAAAAGGTTAAACCCCATACGTGCGCCTATTCTATGGAGGCCTGGGGACACGAAACTCCAGCACTGGCCTGCCCTCTGGATCCTCCAGGATGCCCCGTTCGCCGGGCCGCCACACGGCTTCGGCGCGACCCCAATAAAGATCCGTCGCCGTATTGGCCCCTTCGCGCGTGTGCACGGTGACGGAGCTCTCGGTCCATAGCGTCAGCGCTGGAAAAATGAATCGATTCCCTTCTTCATCCCGAATTTGCCACCCTGCCAGACTTAGGGTTGCCCCTTCGTTCACCAACACCAGCGCCTCTGTAGCCGGATCCCCAGGGGATTTCACTTCAAGAATCCGCAGGTCGATCATCCCCGGCATAGGGGAAGCAGGAGAGGCTATAAGGGGTTGAGGAATAGATGGAGGAGTGGGGCTGCCAACAGGAATCCACAGCGCCTGCCCAGGATAGATGATCATTTCAGCGCTCAGATCGTTTGCCTGAAGCAAGGCATCCAGAGGGACCTCGAAACGAGCGGCGATTGATAGAAGGGTATCCCCAGGCTGCACGATATAGGTAAAGGGCTGACGAGGAGTTGGTGTGGGCACTGGAGTGGATGTAGGGCGAGGTGTGGGCAGAGGAGGAAGTGGTCGAATCTGATCCAGCGCCCACATCGTCAGGAACAACGCGCCACAGGCGGCCAGCGCGTTCAATCCCATTCCCCACAGCCAGCTTCGGGAAGTTCCGGCGTTGCGCATGTTCCTTCTGACCTTCTCACAGCGCTTCCAGCGATTGGGGCCGGTCCGGTTGCCCCCTAACTATTTTAGGGCTTGCACCCCGGAGCGTCTTCCTCAAAGTAATACCAATTACCTGATGAAACACCGTGTTCTGATGGCCTCATATGGAGACATCAAATCACACGGTCTTTGAAAACACAATTGGTATAACAATCTGGAAGCCCATCGTTCCCATCGAGGAGGATAGGAGCCCTCCTGGGAAGTGCTTGGGGGCGAGGCGAACCACCTCCGGCGGCCCCCACCTCGAAAACCCGAAAACCTACCGCAAGGCCATTTGGTCCGAACAAGACCCAGCGGCGCGGGTCTTAGGGTTTATAATTCATACAGCGGTGCATCGACGATTCTCTGATATGGAGCAGAAGCGATTTATGCGCAAGGTGTTTCAATCATTATGGAATGGACTGGCGCGGACGCGCCAAGCCGCCTTTGGCCGGATTGCCCAGTTACTCGGGGCGACAGAGATCACGGAGGCCCTGTGGGAGGACCTGGAGGCAGCGCTCATTCAGGCCGATGTCGGCGTCCGGGTGACAATGGAGCTGATGGATCGCCTGCGGGGGCGGGTTCGGCAGGAGGGGATCACCCGGGCGGATTTCTTGCGGACGTTGTTGAAGCAGGAGCTGCGGGCGCTTCTGGGGGATCCTCCACCGCTGAACCTGGGTCGAAGGCCGCTGGAGGTGGTCCTGGTCGTGGGTGTGAACGGTTCGGGGAAGACCACTACGGTTGCCAAGCTGGCGTATCAATTCCAGCAGCAGGGTCGACGGGTGTTGCTGGCGGCAGCAGATACCTTCCGGGCTGCAGCCGGGGAGCAGCTGGAGATCTGGGCGGAACGGGCCGGGGTGCCCTGCATCAGTGGCCAGCCTGGAGCGGATCCAGGGGCCGTGCTCTTCGATACCTTGCAGGCCGCCCGCGCTCGGGGCTACGACCTCGTCCTTGCGGACACAGCTGGCCGGCTTCATACCAAATATAATCTGATGCAGGAGCTTAAGAAAGTTCGGAACGTCGCTGCGAAGATGATCCCGGACGCCCCTCATGAAGTCTGGCTGGTGCTGGACGCGATCACGGGGCAGAACGCTCTCCCGCAGGCCCGGGAGTTTCATCAGGCGGTAGGCGTCACGGGCCTGATCCTCACCAAACTGGACGGCACGGCCAAGGGCGGGGCGATTTTCGCCATCGCCCGGGAAGTGGGCCTGCCCGTGCGATTTATCGGGGTTGGGGAAGGACTGGAAGATCTATTGCCGTTTGATGCGGATGCCTTTATAGAAGGGTTATTTGAAAATGCGTCGGGAACGTCATCCGGAACCTGAGGTCTCTCGAATATCCCCTGAGGAGCTGGCACAGGCGGTAGATGTGCCGGAAGTCGTGGGCGCCTATCTCGTTGGCTCATGGGCCCAGGGTTATGCGGATGCCCTGAGCGATGTGGATCTTGCGCTCTGGTTGCGCCCCGAGCTTCCGGCGAATCAGCTCTGGGCGCTCCTGGATCAATTGTATGCCCGGCTGGAGCAGATGCTTCCAGGCCATGAGCTGGATTTAATCCCATTGAACGCGCTCCCCCCCGCAAAGCAATATATGATCTTGAAGGGTGGGATTCAGCTCTTCTGCAAGGATCCGGAGCTCTGCGCGGATTGGGAGGTTCGGGCGGCCCGGTTCTATCTGGACGAGCGGCCATTTCGGGAGGAATTCGCCCGACGATTGCTGGAACGACTTCAGCAGGGAGGGACGCCTTTGGTGGATCGAGAGCTTGTCGCGGATCGTCTGGCCCGGTTGGAGGAATTCCTGAAGTTGCTGGAACCTCTGGCGAGGATGGATCGAGAAACGTTCTGCCAGGACCCTTACCGTTATGGGAGCGCGGAGCGATTCCTGCAGTTAGGGATCGAGGCCGCTTTGGACATCGGGCATCACCTTGTGGCTCGCCTGGGCCTTGGGCGTCCGCAGAGTTATGCGGAAATTTTTCAGATGCTGGAACGAGGGGGGATCCTGGATCCAGAAACGGCGCGAGCGATGGGCCAGCTGGCCCGATTCAGGAACCGGCTGGTGCATTTGTATTGGGAGGTAGACAGGGCCCAGGTGCATGCCCTTCTACCTGATGCGATTCGAGACCTGCGGGAGTTTATGAAAGCCATCGCCGGGTTCCTGGGATCGTGAGGCGAGCCGGATCATGCACATAGCGCCTCTCCCTGTGGCAGGTAAAGTTGTGCGCGTAGATAAAAACCGAGAGGAGGACTCCATGAGCGAGCTTCGGGAGCGGCTGGAAGCATTGACGCTGACCCTGGAAGATCTGCTGGACCGTCTTTGACATCCCGAAGAAGCGGGCAGAGATCCAGAAGCTGGAGGAGGAAGCGACGCAGCCGGACTTCTGGGAACAGCCGGCGCGAGCCCAGGAAGTCATGAAGCGCTTGGGCCGGTTGAAGGAGGAGGTGGAAGGCTGGCTTCGCCTGAGCCGTCAGGTCCAGGAGGCCTGTGAGCTGCTGGATCTGGCGGAGATGGAGGGAGACGAAGCGCTGAGGTCGGATCTGGAGCGCGAGATCGGTGCCCTGGAGGAGGAGATCCGACGTCATCAATTCGAAGTCTGGATGTCCGGCCCCTACGATCATAACGATGCGATCCTGGCCATCCACGCCGGGGCGGGCGGGACCGATGCCCAGGATTGGGCGGAGATGCTGTTGCGCATGTATCTCCGCTGGGCCGAACGCCGTGGGTGGGAAGCCGAACTGCTGGATAAGGTAGATGGCGAGGAGGCAGGCATCAAGAGCGCCACGGTTTTGGTGAAGGGCCCTTACGCCTACGGTTATCTGAAGGCCGAAAAAGGAGTCCACCGGCTGGTCCGCATCTCCCCCTTTGATGCGGCTCACCGTCGACATACCTCCTTCGCCCTGGTGGAAGTGTGGCCGGATATCGGAGAGAGCCCGGAGATCGTGATCCGTCCGGAGGACATCATCATTGAGACCTTCCGGGCCTCCACCGCAGGCGGTCAGCATATGCAGAAGAATGAGACCGCGGTCCGCATCCGGCATATCCCGACGGGGATCGTGGTCTCGTGCCAGAACGAGCGCAGCCAGACACAGAACAAGGAGACCGCGTTGAAGATCCTGAGGGCTCGCCTGGCAGAGCTGGAAGAACAGAAACGACGCGCAGAGCTCGCGGCCCTGAAGGGAGAGCACGTGAGCGCTGAGTGGGGGAATCAAATCCGTTCCTATGTCCTTCATCCCTATCAGCTGGTAAAGGATCATCGCACAGATCATGAGACCAGTCAGGTGGAACGGGTGCTGGGTGGGGAGCTCGATGAGTTCATCGAGGCTTATCTCCGGCGGGCGGTGGCAACCTCTCGCCCTTAAAGATCCGTGCGCTTAACCTGCTACCGCTTTGTTAATCTCAGTTAGGAGTTACGCAGTTGATTCCCTTGGGGACTCTGGGGGCGAAGCGAAGCGCCAGAGGCACTCGCTCCGCCCCAAAGGTATTTTTGAGCCTCCCTTCCCAAGGCTTGAGGGCTGTAGGAAGAGAGGATTGGGGGAACCTGGGGTTGGAGGGCTGCTGAGGGCGGCTCGCCCGACCCCTAAAAGCCTCGAAGAGAAAAGTGGAGCAATTCGTTGGACTGCCGGGTAGGGTGGAGAGGGGAAAAGAGAACCGTTTTCATGAACCGGGTTGGGGGCCAGAGGCCCCCAGCCTGCGAAAATTCCACATCTCAGTAATAGGGTTCAGGGTGGGGGACGCACGGCTTCATCGCTTGTCCCACCACCCCAACTTGATGGAAGTCGGCGGAGGGAAGCCGTACATGGTAAAGCGAAAAAGGCGGAACTCTTCCGGAGAGTGGCTTTCCCTCAAAGCGGCGGCTGCGATGCTGGGGGTGCATCCCGCAACCCTTCGGGCATGGGCCGACGCGGGGCGGATCCCCTCTCGCCGGACGGCAGGGGGGCATCGGCGGTTCGCTCGGCAGGATTTAGAGGCATGGCTGCAGGCCCACGGGGCGGAGCCGGGGGTGCAGATGATGATCGCATATACTCTGGGACAGCTTCGCCTCGAGCTCGCCCGGGGGACCGGGCCCCAGGCCCCCTGGTTTAAGCGGATGCAGGGGGAGATCGCGCAGGCTTTTCAGGCCACCTGTTATCAGTTGCTGGAGGAACTTCAGGTCTACATCCGCGATCACGATCCCTTGCGCCCCCAGCGCATCGGAGCGCGCTATGCGGAGCAGGCCATTACCGCAGGATTAGAGCTGGGGGATTTGCTGCGGGCCTTTCTGCATTTCGGAGGCTACCTGCTGGAGAGCGTGTTCCGGATGGTGGAGATGGGCGGCTCCCCGGAACGCTGGCATGAAGTCTATCGAGCGATTATGGCGTTTTATAATGAAACGTTGCTAACCATGGTCGAGCGCTATCTGGAACAGGCACCATGGGCAAGGGCTACCGCAGGCTTCTCAACGGATTGAGCTGGATCCTGATAGGGACCGGTCTGGCGGTCTGGGTGGGGAGTCTGGGGCTTGTATGGCATGCGCTGGCTTCCAATGTGACTCCTATGGAACCCTCATCGGCGTCAATGCCTTCTCTTGCATTGGAAACGATGCCCTCGCCTCCTGTTCCCACGGAAATGCCTCCACCCTTATCTGGAATGACATCCTCGCCTTCGCCGACGGCAATGCCCGATGCGAAGCCTCCCCTTCGCCTGTTGATTCCAGCTATCCGGCTGGACGCCCCTGTAGTCCCTGCGAGGTTGACGGCGATGCGAGAAGGGGGGCGGGAATGGATCACCTGGGAGCCGCCGGAGGATTTTGCCGCTGGCTGGTTGACCACCTCCGCCTATCCTGACCAGCCCGGCAATGTCGTTCTGATCGGCCATCACAACATCTACGGGAAGGTCTTTGCGAACCTTTATCGCCTGCGCCCGGGCGACCTGATCCTTCTGGAAACTCGACACCGGATCTATGCCTACCGGGTAGAGGCGGTCCATATCCTGCCGGAGAAGGGCCAGCCCCTGGAGGTCCGGCAGCGCAATTTACAATGGATTCTGCCCACAGCGGATGAGCGGTTGACCTTGGTCACGTGCTGGCCCCCTCACACCAACACCCATCGCCTGATTGTGGTGGCGCGGCCAGCACAGCCTTAAGGGGTGCGCGCCCGTATTCCGTTGAGGCGCCAAAGACACTCCGCCCTCCATCCCATATGGCAGGATTCCCTTTCTCTCCTTTTGGGGGGATTTTGGGGGCAGGCGGGCCCGCTCCTGGCGGCTCGTTTCTGAACCTTTAGACATGAACCTTGATCAATCCAGAGAGGAGCAAAGAAGATGTCGCTTCTTGATTGGGCACCCTTGCGGCGAATCCGGCGCAACCACGCGCTGGAGCATGCAACGATTCATCTGCTGAGCCGGCGGTTCCCTGGCCGGCCGATGGCGGGCCGTTCCACTCCCTTCGGGTTTTACATTTACGGAAACGTGCCGCTGGAGACGGTGGCGGCGGCATCCCAGGAGGCCCTGGAACGGTTGCGGCGCGGGGAGCATCACTGGGCGATTCATCCGGGGTGTGGCACGAACTATGTAGCTTCCGGCACCACCGCGGGCTTGGCTGCCTTTCTGACCCTGGGATTGGTTCCTTACCGCCGGCGTCGGGATGTGTTGCCACTGGTGATCCTGGCGACGGTGCTGGCCCTCATCGCGGCCCAACCCCTGGGTCCATGGCTACAGACCCATCTCACCACCCGGGCGGATCCGGGGGATCTGGAGGTCGTCGGGGTGCGGGCGCTTCCGGGCGGGTGGATCCATGGATACTTTGTGGAGACTCGTGGGGGATGAATCTCGACAGGGCTCGCGTAGGGCGCTCTATTGCAAACCCATCCGGTGGATCGATCCTTTTGCGCATGAAGCGGCGCGCCGCTTTACGCGTAAAATATGATTCCACATAATGCATTGGTGAGACGTTCTTATGGTGATCGTTCTGCATGGGGAGAACGAGCTGGAAATCGAAGAGGCGCTGCTGGAGCTCCGGGAGTCCGTTGGGGACGCCGCCGCTCGATCGATGAATGTCATAACCCTGGATGGGCGGCGGGTGACCCCCGCCGAATTACAGGCTGCATGCGCGGCTGTGCCGTTCCTGGCCGCTCGTCGTCTGATCATCGTGGAGGGCCTGTTCGCGCGAGAGCGCCGTCGGACCCGGGAAGAGACCGCCTTCCTGGAAACGCTGTCCGCTGTTCCCCTAACCACCCTGCTCGTCCTGGTAGAGCCCAGGACGCTTCCGGAAGACCATCCCCTGTTGCGCTGGATCGCGGCCCATCCCAATGATGGAGAGGCGCGGCATTTTCCACTCCCCTCTCCCCGGGTGTTGCCGGAATGGGTGATGGACTGGGCCCGACGCTATAGCGGAACATTTACGCCACAGGCGGCCTCTGCCCTGGCAGCTCTCCTCACTGATCTGCGTCTCCTGGATCAGGAGATTCGGAAGCTGGTCACCTGGGTAGCCGATCGGCCGGTGACGCCGCAGGATGTCGAGCGGCTGGTGCCTTATGCAGCGCCCATCAGCTTATTTGAGTTAACGGAGGCGCTGGGCCGTCGGGATGTGGGTCGTGCCCTGGCGGCCCTGCATCGGCTGCTGACAGAGGGGGAACATCCATTGGGTCTGTTTGGCATGATCGTCCGCCAGTTCCGCCTGATGCTTCTGATGAAGGAACAATTGGAGAAGGGGCTCTCGCCCGCTGAGGCAGGAAGTCTGTTAGGGCTTCATCCCTATGCGGCTCGCAAAATCGCCGAGGCAGTTGTGGCCTTTTCTATGCCGCAATTGGAGGCTTTCTATCGAAGCTTGGCGGAGCTGGATGTAGCGATCAAGACCGGCCAGATTCCTGATGTGGTGGCGCTGGAGACCTTCATTGTCTCCGTGGGCCGGCGGGAGATGGCTTAGAGCATGCATGAAAATTTATTCGAGTGAGGCGCCCTCCGGCGGGGTCTGTGCTTGCAAGCCGGAATCATTGCGCCATCCTATCGTGCTGGTCTGAATGGAAGGGGTCATCCACGAATAGGCGCACGAATACAGGAATGGGGCTGTCGGCCTATATGGATGGTTCGCGGGCTTACGCGCATCTGTGAACGGCAGTCATTCCTTCGCGTAAGTCTTATGAAATTCACAGTATAGGTTTGCAAACTCAGGTGGGACATAAGCGGTTGGAGGCCGACTGCTCTTCAGACAGTGGGGAGGAAGCTCAAAAAGTCAGAGGATGAGGGGCAGGTTGGCTGAGGAATACCCCGTTTGAGTCAGTTGTGGATTAGAGTTGGAGCGGCCCCGCCCGCCCCCCAAAATATAAAATTTCCCCTCCTCCCTCCTCACGGCCTGAAGGGCCGCGGGAAGGGGGGAGGGGGGAAAGGCTCACCGGCCTCTTCGAGGAAGCCTTCCCGGTCGAAAGCTCATCGCATTCGCCGCACCGGTGGGACAAGCGGCATAAGGAGGGCAGACCTCTCTTCAAATGGCAGAGAGGGGCATGCATGTGCCCATCCGTTGGGCCCTATTGTGATTCGCTGATCAAAGCCGGGTAATCTGTCAAGGTGGGTTCAGTAATTGGGGAGCGGCGAGGCCAACGAGGGTGGTCTTCAAAAGCCCTCCTGAGGAAATCGAAATGAGGCCGAGCGTGATCCTCAAACCTCATGCCGAGCGCAAGCTTCGGAACTTTTATCCCTGGGCCTTTCACGACGATATCGCGGATGTCCAGGGCGATCCGGAGCCAGGAGCGATTGTTCTGGTCCGGGATTCCTCTGGCGCTCTGATCGGGCAGGCGTTTTACAACCCCAGCGCCTCTATCCCCTTGCGGATGCTTGCCCGAAGTGAGCAGCGCATCGATGCCGGATGGTTCCGTCGACGCTTGATGGAGGCGGCCGCCCGTCGGCAGGGGATCCATGGAACCAATGCGATGCGTCTGGTCCATGGGGAAGCGGATGGCCTTCCCGGACTGATTGTGGACCATTACGGCAAGGTGCTGGTGGTGCAGATTCGGAACATGGGGATGGAGCGCTGGCGGGAAAGCATTGTGGAGGCCTTGCGGGCATTGTTTGCCCCCTTCGGGATCTACGAACGCAGCGATGTGGAGGCTCGGGAAGATGAAGGGCTTGATCCCAGCATGGGTCTCCTGTGGGGAGAGGTGCCGGATTCGGTGGAGGTCGTGGAGGATGGGCTGGTTTTCGAGACCAGCGTGGTACGGGGGCAGAAGACCGGGTTTTACCTGGATCAGCGGGACAACCGGCGGCGCTTGCGGGGATGGATCCGGCCAGGGGATCGCGTGCTGGATGTTTATGGCTATATCGGGCCCTTTGCGCTCCATGCCGCGGCGGCCGGAGCCACCGCCGTGGTCATCGATAAGGATCCCTGGGCGCTGGGGCAGGTGGAGCGGAATGCCATCCGTAACGGCTTGGCGGATCGCATCGCGGTCCGCCTGGGGGATGCTCTGGAGATGATGGAGGCATTGCTTGCTGAGGGCCGGCGCTTCGACTGGGTGGTGCTGGATCCACCGGCAATGGTGAAGCGTCGGATCGAGTGGGAGCGAGGGGTGCGACGTCGGTTTGTGGAGATGGCCCATTTGGCCTTGTGCCTGTTGAAGGAGGGCGGAGGGCTCTTCTTCTCATCGTGTGCTTATTCGATCCGCCTGGAGGATCTCATCGAGGCCGCCCGCACAGCCGCTTCCGACATCGGCTGCCACCTAGTAGTACGCGATGTGACGTATCAGCCTCCGGATCATCCGTGGGTCCTTCAGATTCCGGAGACCCTATATCTCAAAACACTGATCGTGGAGAAGCAATCGGCCGGCGATTAGAGCTTCTTTCCGATATGGCTTTGGGGTTCAGGGAATAGGACCCAGTCAGGAAGGCGAACAGTTCCGCTCTTTTTTCTCCCCCTCCCCAGAGCTTTTCAATCATCGAATCCATCAGGCGATGTCACGGTCCTACGGGTCTTTCACAAGGCATGCCTTGGGAGGGTGCCGATTTCCTTTTAGGAGTTACGCAGTTGAAAGCTCTAAGGGTGGGACGGAATGGCCCCACCCCAAATCCTTTTTGGGGGCGGAGCGGGGCGCCGAAGGC
>JAUQQB010000449.1 GCA_030550075.1 Chloroflexota bacterium
CGTGGGGAGGGGGGAGAAAGGGGGGTGGGGACCTTCCGCCGCTTCGCGGGAGCTCCGAACGGAATGTGGCCCGGCTGAATAGTTCCGGGAGCAAGAAGGTAGCCCAAGGGCTGCAGAGAGGGAGTATAGGGAGGAGGGGCCTTTCCCCCTTGTAGCGGGGATGCCCGGGCAGCACGTTGTGTTAAAGGTGTGATTCCTGGTTTGGTTACCCAGCCCAGATCCTTTATAATGAGGTTGGAGTGCCCAATTCGGTTCGGCCTCTGGCCTCCTGTCCCGGCACCCCAGGAGGTGCCGTTGCAGATTTAGAAACCAACCCCATTCTCCTTCATTCTTTGTTAAGGAAGGCTCCTAACAATGATGCGCTTCGATCATTTTACGGAACGGGCCCAGGACGCGGCGGCGAGGGCCTATGAGATCTTGCAGCGCTATGGCCACAACCAGGTGGATACCGAGCATCTCCTCCTGGCCCTCCTGGAACAGCCGGATGGGGTGGTGCCCCAACTGCTCCAGCGAATAGGGATCAGCGTGGACTGGATGCGGGGTCGGCTGGATGAGGTGCTCCGAGCCAGCCCCCGCGCTTCCATCTATGGCCTCGGCGGCACCGGCCAGGTGTTTATTACCCCTCGCGTAAAGCGCATCCTGGACCTGGCCAATGAGGAGGCGCGGCGGCTGGGGGATGATTATATCTCCACTGAGCATCTCTTCCTGGCCATCGCTACGGAGCGCAACACCCCTGCCGCCCGCATTCTCATGGATGCCGGCGTCACCCGGGATCGCATCTATGAGGCGATCAAGGATCTGCGAGGCGGAGCGCGGGTGACGGACCCGGGGGCCGAGGGGCGCTACCGGATGCTGGATCGCTACGGCCGGGATCTCACCCGACTGGCCCGGCAGGGGAAGCTGGATCCGGTGATCAACCGGGAGGCGGAGATCCTGCGGGTGATCCAGGTGCTGTGCCGGCGGACGAAAAATAACCCGGTGCTGATCGGCGAGGCCGGGGTGGGTAAGACGGCCATCGTCGAAGGGCTGGCCCAGCGCATTATCGCGAACGATGTCCCGGAGCTGTTGATGGGCAAACGGATTCTGCAGCTGGATCTGGCAGCGATGGTGGCCGGGGCGCGGTTCCGGGGCGAGTTCGAAGAGCGGTTGAAAGCAGTCATCGAGGAGGTTCAGCGCGCCGAAGGAGAGATCATCCTCTTCATTGATGAGATCCACACGGTGGTGGGCGCGGGGGCGGCCTCGGGGGCCCTGGATGCGGCTTCGATGCTGAAGCCGGCCCTGGCCCGGGGAGAGTTGCGTTGCATCGGCGCCACCACCCTGGACGAATACCGCAAGTATATCGAGAAGGATCCTGCCCTGGAGCGGCGGTTCGCACCGATCTTCGTGGAAGAGCCGTCCGTGGAGTCCGCAATCCAGATGTTGCAGGGCTTGCGGGAGCGCTATGAGGCGCATCATCAGGTCCGCATCAGCGACGAGGCGATCGTCGCCGCCGTCCGCCTTTCCCACCGTTATATCACCGACCGTCGGCTCCCAGATAAGGCCATCGACCTGATCGACGAGGCGGCGGCCCGGCTGCGGGTGGCCCTGAATACCCTTCCATCGGAGCTCAAGGCCCTTAAGACGGAGATCGAACGGCTGTTGCAGGAGGAGGAGCACGCCGGGCTGAACCGGGATTACGAGCGGGCGGCTCAGATCCGCATGCGTCGTCTGCGCCTTCAGAAGGAATTCGAGGCCCGTCGGGCCCAATGGCAGCAGGAGCGCAATCTGGACGAAGTGGTTTCCGAGGAAGATGTCGCCCAGGTGGTGGCGGCGTGGACAGGCATCCCGGTGGCTCAGGTGATGGAGACGGAGGCGGAGAAGCTCCTTCATATGGAAGAGCGATTGCGGGAGCGAGTGGTGGGTCAGGATGAGGCGATCGCGGTGGTGGCAGACGCCATCCGACGGGCCCGGGCGGGTCTGAAAGATCCGCGGCGGCCGATTGGCTCCTTCCTGTTCCTTGGACCGACCGGGGTGGGGAAGACGGAATTGGCCAAAGCGCTGGCGGAATATCTCTTCGGCGATGAGGATGCGCTGGTCCGACTGGATATGAGCGAGTATCGGGAATATCACACGGTTTCCCGTCTCTTTGGGGCGCCGCCTGGCTATGTGGGTTACGAGGAAGGGGGACAGCTCACCGAAGCAGTGCGTCGCCGACCTTACCGGGTGATTCTCTTCGATGAGGTCGAGAAAGCCCATCCGGATGTGTGGAATGCCCTGCTCCAGATCCTCGATGACGGTCGTCTCACGGATGGGCAGGGCCACACGGTGGATTTCCGGAACACGATCATCATTATGACCTCCAATGTGGGCACCGAATATCTCCGACGCAGCGGGACCCTCGGCTTCGTCCCGGCCGCCTCCGAGCGCGAGCGGATGGAGGAGCGACAACGGGTCGAACGGGCCCTCCGCGAGACCTTCCGGCCGGAGTTCCTGAATCGGATTGATGAGATTGTGATCTTCAACCGGCTGATGCCGGAGCATGTGATGGAGATCGTCGACATCCAGATGCGCCAGATCCAGGCCCGTCTGGCCGAGCACGGCTTGCAGGTGGTCCTGACGGATGCAGCCCGCCGCTGGCTGGCGGAGGAAGGTTATGATCCTGCTTTCGGCGCGCGCCCCCTGAAGCGCGTCCTCCAGAAGCAGGTGGAGAGCCCTCTGGCGGTCCGGCTGCTCCGGGGCGAGTTCCGGACTGGGGATGTGATCGTGGTCGATGTGGGAGAACAGGGATTGATTTTCCACCGCCAGTCCGCCGAAGCGCTCCCGCTGGTGGAGCGGGTGCCTCAGGTGTAGGAGATCACGGCGCCGGCCCACCTGTCTCCTAAAGGAGCTTTTCGGGATTCGGACGGGTTGCCGAAGGTGGTCTCTCCAATCCCTCCTG
>JAUQQB010000450.1 GCA_030550075.1 Chloroflexota bacterium
GGGGCGCCGAAGGCGCCCCGCTCCGCCCCCAAAGCCCCCATGGGAAACGAACTGCGTAAGTCCTATAAATTTCGTGGTTGCCCTGTTGCGAACCGGGGGCCTTTGGGTGGTGGGGCGGCCAGCGAAGGGGGCGGCCCCCACCATCCAAACTTTCATTTACCCCTTCTCCTCGCGTTGCTCCACGGTGTGGGGAGAAGGGTAAGGGAAAGGGCAAACGTTGCACCCGGTGGGCACCGCCAGGATCACAACAGAGCATCTTGTGGTTATTATCGGAAATCGCGACAAAGGAGGCCAGCCCGCCTGGATCCCGGGAAAGGCCCGCGCGGATCCTTGCCCGATTCCGGGCGTCGCTTTCGCCTGTCGAAGCGGAACGGGATAAAGTTGAATCGAGAGATGAGGTCAGGCGCCTCCGATACTGGCATCCATTTAGGAAGCTGCGGACATGTTGCGCGTGCGGATGTTTGGCCGTTTCGAGGTGTGGCGAGGGGAATCCCTGATTCCGGAATCCGCATGGTTCACCCGGCGGGCCAAACAGCTCTTCAAGATCCTGTTGCTGGCGCGGGGAAAGCCCGTGCCTTCGGATCAGCTGCTGGACTGGCTCTGGCCCCGTTCCGATCCCCAGCGGGCCGCGATCACGCTGCGCAGCACTGTCCACGCCTTGCGCCGCGCGCTGGAACCGGATCGCCCGCCTCGGGCTTCGCAATACATCCTCTCTCAGCCGCCCGGTTATGCGGTGGCCCGGGATGCTCCCCTCTGGGTGGACGTCTGGGCCTTTGAAGACCTTCTGGAAGCGGCAGGGCGGGCAGTCACTCCTGAGGAACGACGCACCCGCCTGATGGAAGCGCTGGCTCTGTATCGGGATGATCTTCTCATCGAAGATCCGTATGCGGAGTGGGTGCTGATGGAACGGGAGCGGCTCCGCGAGCGATTCGTCGAGGCGGCGCTAGATCTGGCGGAGCTCCTGGCCACGGCCGGGATGCCGGAGAAGGCCATCCCGCTCTGTCGGCGGGTGCTCACCCTGGATGAATTCCGGGAGCCGGCTTACCGGGCCTTAATGCGCTATCAGATCGCGGCCGGGGATGTGGCGGGAGCCCTGAGCACCTATGAGCGCTGCCGTCAGGTCTTGATCGAAGCCTTTGGGGTGGAGCCTTCCCCACCCACCCGGGCCCTTTACGAAGCGCTCCTTCGCGGGGAGCTCCAGCCGGTCCGTCCGGCAACCCCACGCCCGGTGCAGGACCTTCCCATCCCGGATAGGGAGATGGAAAAGATCTTCGTGGGGCGGGAGGCAGAACTGGAACGGCTGCGGGAGGTCTTCGCGGGGCTTCCCCGGGGGCGAGGAGGCGTAGGCATCCTGGTCGGGGAACCGGGGGCCGGCAAGACCCGCCTGGCGGTGGAGGCGATCCGCCAGTTTGCCCGCGATGCGGATGTGCTTTACGTCCGCGGCCTCTTCATCGAACGCACCCTTCCGTTCTCGTGCCTGGCGGAAGGATTGCGTCGATTGCTGAGCCAGTTGCCGGAGGACCGACGGGCTGAATTGCCCGTCTTTGCCCTCGCTCAGGTAGCCCGTCTGATTCCTTCGCTACATCTCCTCTATCCGAACCTGCCGGCCGTCCCCGATACCACGCCGGAGGAAAACCGGCACCGTTTGATCGACGGCTTCTCCAATCTGATCATCGCTCTGGCCGATCAGCGCCCCCTGGTGGTGTTTGTGGACGATCTGCACTGGGCCGATGAGGCGACCCTAACGGTGGTGGGCCGCCTGGCCCGGCGCGCCGCTCGCCATTCTCTGGCGCTGTTGCTGGTCCATACGCCGGAGGAGGAGCCGGAAGGGCGGGAGGTCAGCCACCTGCTGGAGTCTCTGCGTCGGGAGGGGATCGGCCGCTGGGTTCGGGTAGGGCGCCTCCCCGAGGAAGCGATCGCCCAGTGGCTGGCCCGGTGGAGCGGGGAGCCGGTGGAGTCCATGAAAGATCTGGCCCGCCGCCTGTATAGCCTTACGGACGGGAACGCCCTCTTCACCGCCGAGCTCCTGCGGGCGGCTCTTGCGACAGGCGAGCCCGTCCGGCGGGAGACCCTGGAGCGGTATCTGGAGGGCCCTGCGGCGGTTTCCTCCCTGCGAGGGCTGATCACCGATCGCCTCGCGCGCCTGCCCGAGGGCGCGCGGGAGATCCTGGAGATCGCTGCGGTCATCGGGAGGGCTTTCCCGATCCGCTGGCTGGATCTGGTTGGCCCGCCGGATCCGGAACCCTATCTCCGGATCCTGATCGAACGCCACTTCCTTCAGGAGGACGCGGAGGAACGTCTTTCCTTTGTGCATGACGTGGTTCGTCGGGTCATCTACGAAGCCATCCCTCCTGTGGTCCGGCGGCGCCAGCATCAGCGTCTGGCCGAGGCCCTCGTCGCCCTGTACGGGCCGTATCCGGGTCCATACAGCGCGGAGATCGCTTACCACTTCCAGCGAGCCGGCCGCTCCGCCCTCCCGGCGATGGTGCGCTACGCTGTGGAGGCCGGCGACCATGCCCGCCATGCTTATGGATTCCGTCAGGCGGTGCGCCATTACGACGAGGCGTTGTCCGCGGCGACCGTTGCAGGCGGCGAGGGGCTGGCGGAATGGATCCGTCGGGCCTACCTGGGGCGAGGGATGGCCCTGGAGGCGCTGGGGGATTGGGAGGGCATTGTCGAAACTTACACCCGATTCCGCGAGTGGGCCGAAGCCCATGGAGACCGGGCCCATGCCCTGAATGCCGCGCGCCGGCTCATGACCACGCTCACCATGCTGGGCCGACTGGAGGAAGCGGGGGATCTGGCCGGGGAGATCCGGACGCAATTCGCCGCCGAGCTCAGTCCGGCGGAGGCGGATCTCCTCGATCGCCTGGAGCTGGTCTTCGGGGAGGAATCCACGGCCTCTCC
>JAUQQB010000451.1 GCA_030550075.1 Chloroflexota bacterium
CCACCTTTAGAGCTTTCAACTGCGTAACTCCTAATATGATTTGATCCTTTAAGCTACGACCACTTCCTCCTGGATATAACACTCCAGGATATCCCCCACGGCGAAATCGTGGAATCCCTCCAGCCCGATCCCACACTCGTAGCCGGCCCGGACCTCGGTGACGTCGTCCTTGTAACGCTTGAGGGAGGCGATGCGGCCCTCGTGGATCTTCTGGCCGCCCCGCAGGACCCGCACCAAGGCGTTCCGCCGGATCTCGCCATCCCGAACGTAGCACCCGGCCACCTGACCACCCCGCACCCGGAAAACCTGGCGAACCTCCGCATGGCCCAGGATCCGCTCCTGGATAGTGGGGGCCAGCATGCCCCTGAGGGCTTTCTCCAGATCCTCCTCGATGTGATAGATCACATTGTAGAGCCGGATATCCACGCCCTCGCTCTCTGCCAGCCGTTTCGCCGCTGCATCTACCGGAACGTTGAATCCAATGATGATCGCATCTGAGGCAGCTGCCAAGGTAACATCTGAGACGCTGACCTCGCCCGCGTCGGCGTGAAGGATATTCAGCTGGAGCTGGTCCTTCGCGTGCTTCTCCACCAGCCGCTGTAGAAGGCCAACAATCGGCTCGATGGAGCCCTGAACATCCGTCTTGACAATGACGTTGAACTCGCGGACCTTGCCCGCCTGCATGCGGCGGTAGAGATCCTCCAGGCTCATTCGCCGGACCTGGCGCTGGCGTTGATGCTCAGCCGCTCGCCGTTCGGCCAGCTCCCGGGCCTGCCGCTCGCTCTCCACCGTCTCGAAAAGATCCCCCGCCTCTGGCACATCCGAAAGCCCGAGGATTTCCACCGGCGCGGAAGGGAACGCCTTCTTCAACGGACGACCCCGATCGTCGAACATGGCGCGGACCCGACCGTAGGTGGCGCCCGCCACGATAATATCCCCTTGCTTAAGCGTGCCGTTCTGCACCAGCAACGTGGCCACGGGGCCGCGCTTATCCACCCGCGCATCGATCACCGTGCCCACCGCCGGGCGATCGGGATTGGCCTTAATCTCCCGGGTCTCAGCCACCAGCAGGATCGCCTCCAGGAGGTCCTCGATGCCAATGCGCTGCTTAGCAGAGACCTTAACCACAATGGTGTCACCTCCATACTCTTGAGGAACTAAACCGAGCTCGGACAGCTGGCTCATTACCCGCTCGATGTTGGCGGTGGGCTTGTCAATCTTATTGAGGGCTACAAGTACCGGCAGGCGGGCAGCCCGGGCATGCGCGAGCGCCTCGCGGGTCTGAGGCATTACCCCATCGTCGGCCGCCACAACCAGAACCGCGATGTCGGTGACCTGAGCACCACGGGCCCGCATCTGGGTGAACGCTTCGTGGCCCGGCGTGTCCAGGAAGGTGATCTTGCGCCCGTTGTATTCCACCTGATAAGCGCCAATCCGCTGGGTGATTTGTCCTACCTCCTGAGCCGCCACGTCCGTGCGGCGAATGGCATCGAGTAACGTGGTTTTCCCATGATCCACATGGCCGAGGACCACCACCACCGGTGGCCGCGGCTTCAGCTTAGAGGGATCCTCCGCTGCATAGAGGCGCTCCCAGAGCAACGAAGGGCCCTCCTCCTCGATCACCTCCGGCGGCCGCTGCTCCCGGGGTTCGAAGCCGAACTCATGGGCCACCAGGGCTGCCGTCTCGTAATCAATGCGCTGGTTGATGCTGGCCATAATGCCGTTATGCATGAGGACCTTAATGACATCGATGGGGCTCACTGACATCAGCGCGGCCAGCTCGCGCACTGTAATGCTCGCCGGGATTTCAATCTCTTTCCGCCCATTTTGCCGCATTCCATACCTCCTCGAAATAAGATGGGGCTCTCCCCTTAATCCGCTGACCGATGCCCAGCTTCCGTCTAGCCCCATGGAAGGGCAGCGTTCGATTCAAGCTCTTCACTTGCCCGGCGCCGCGCCCTTACATTCTGGGTCAAGCAGGATGGCCTTCGGTGGCCTCGCCCGCCCCCAGGTTCGACGAATGACGGGTTTCTTCCTTTGAGGGCTTTTGGGGGCTGGCCCGAGCGCCCAGGGATAACAAAAACCGGCACGGTGGCCTGAGCCGACCGTGCCGGTGAATCCCGCTGAGGCTTTTCCCCCAGCCTGCCTGCGCAGGTCGGAGGGCTTTCCGGCGATCCCTTTCAGGGTCGCATTACGCCTCATCCTCCGGCAGGGTCGAGGCATAGGCCACCAGCGCCATCCGGTCCTCCTCCCGCAACGCCTCCATCCGCAGGGCGTATTCCAGGCGCCCATCTTTCAGGGCCCGTTCCCAGCAGGAACGCCGGGGATGCAGGTAAGCTCCCCGGCCTGATTTCTTCCCCGTCGGATCGATCTCCACCCGGCCCTCCGGCGTGCGGACGATACGGATCATCTCCCGCTTCGCTTGCACCTGCCGGCAGCCCACGCATGTGCGTTGAGGGATATGCTTCCGGGCCATATCCGAATTTGCCCCTCTCCTTACCCCCTTCCCACGCCGCGAAGCATCGTGGGAAGGGGTAGATAAAGAAGCCCCGGTTTGCAACAGAGCATAAGTCAGATACGGAAGACACCGGCTCAGCCCTTCATGGTCATGTCTATTCGGCAGCCAGAATTCGTCGCAGGCATGCTTCGGCCGGAGGCAGGGGCTCCTGGAAAAGCCATTCAACCTCCACCCAGAAACCAGGCACTGCCTGGCTGATCAGCTTCCCCTCCCGGATTCGCATGACCTCCGCCCCAGAACCCCCCACACGTTGAACCACCACCTCCCCCCGCTCCCGATCCACCACCCAATACTCCGGGATCCCCGCCTCCCGATATTCGGCTGCCTTCTCCCCCAGATCCATCCCCCGCGTGGCCGGACTGGTCACCGCCACCACCACCGCCGCCC
>JAUQQB010000031.1 GCA_030550075.1 Chloroflexota bacterium
GAAGACAGCCCGCTCTAGCCCATGAAATTCCGCCCGGATGATAAAGATCTTAATCCATTCTCTCCCGCTTTTTCAACATAGAAGTTAAGCAGTCGGAGCCCATGCGCTCAAACTCCCGCCGGTTCCAGGAGGCTTTCCGATGCCGCTTCGAATGGCCAGCCTGGGGGGGCTGGTGGGACTCGTCGGGATCTGGATTGGGATTCTGGGCGGAATCTCTGGATCTCCGGGTCTTCCAGCTTCGCCACCGCCGCCCCGGGCTCATCCAGAGGATGAGCAGAAATGCCTGGAGTGCCACACGCTTCCAGATCTCCTTCGCCCGCTGCCCAGTGGAGAGATCTGGTCGCTTGCGCTGGATGAACGAGCGTATAAAGGCTCTATCCACTATGAAGAGGGTTATACCTGCTTCGATTGTCACCCGGATATTACCGATTTCCCTCATCCTGAACGGGCCTTTCAGAGCCTGCGGGAGGCGCAGATCCAGATGGTATCGGTCTGTCGGGACTGTCATGAGGAGGAAGCTGGAGAGTATGATCAGGGCCTTCATGCTCAGGCCCTGCGGGAAGGGCGTCTGGAGGCTGCGGTTTGCACCGATTGCCATGGGGCTCACGAAACCCGCTCCTTCGATGGGCAGCGAGCACGGATTGCCGGGACCTGTCGGAGTTGTCATTCGGGGATCTACGATGTTTATCAGAACAGTGTTCATGGCGCGGCCCTGTTGCAGGAAGGCAACCCGGATGTCCCGGCCTGCACGGATTGCCATGATTATCACCGCAACGCCGGTCCTACCCGGGAAGGTTTCCACCTGTTCTCTCCGCAGCTGTGCGCCAAATGCCACACCGATGAGCAGTTGATGGCCCGCTATGGGATCCGGACCGGCGTTTTCAACACGTATGTGGCGGATTTCCACGGCACGACGGTGACGATCTTCGAGAAGATCGCTCCCGATCAGCCAGTTAACAAACCAGTCTGTGTGGATTGCCATGGGGTGTATAACATCCTGCCGCCCACCGACGAGAACAGCACCGTGATCAAGGCGAACTTGGTCAACACCTGCCGACGATGCCATCCGGAGGCGGAGCTCAACTTCCCGGATGCCTGGATGAGCCATTATGAGCCGGATCCTCAGCGCACCCCCGTGGTTTTCGCGGTCCAGTGGTTCTACAACATGAGGATTTGCGCAACGCATGGCGAGCGTTGCGCTATAACCTCGGGCGATGGAAGTTCCCACCGCGTCAGGGATGGTTTACATTCCAGGAGAAATTCGAATACTGGGCGCTGGTCTGGGGTCTGATCATCATGGGCCTCACCGGGTTCATGCTCTGGAATCCCATCACCACAGCCCGTCTCCTCCCCGGGCAGTGGATCCCGGCGGCCAAAGTCGCTCACGGGTCGGAGGCCCTGCTGGCGGTCCTGGCCATCCTGATCTGGCACGTCTATCACGTCCACATCCGGCGCTTTAACCGGAGCATGTTCACGGGCTATGGGAATGGTCTGGTTCGTCTCCGGCGAGAAAACCGCGGTCACCACTCCGGGTCCGATTCCGGATATCGCCCGGGTTCGGGCGTATGCCCCCCTGACGCCCACGCCGGTGCCAACCCCTTCCTTTCTGGCTCGGGCGACGGTCGACCTGGGCTCGAGCTGGGAGGATGGGATCGGGATGTTCCTGGAGGAAAACTGCGGCTTCTGCCACGGCCCGCGACGACGGGAAGGGGATCTGGATCTGACCACTTATGATGGGATGCTGAAAGGTGGGCAATCCGGACCGGTCGTGATCCCTGGCGCGCCGGGGATCAGCCCGGTCCTGATCTGGACCGCCCGAGAGGATCATCCGGGCCGGCTCCGGCCATCGGAGCGGGCGGCGATCTGGCTCTGGATTCAAAACGGTGCTCCCCGGTAACTATGAGTGGAGGTGCCCATGCGCGGAACAGTCTGGATGGGGCTCGGTGCGCTGGTCGTGGTGGCCCTTCTGCTTATGGGGGCCGGCTGCGCGCCGCGGGCGACGCCCACGCCGACGGCCACACCGGCGGAGGCGACCCCCGTTGCGGCGGTCACTCCCGAGGTGCGCATTCGGGAGGTCCCCTTTGAGCAGGAATGGCTTTCCTCGGCCCACGCGGATGCGAAAGCGGAGGCCTTCCGGCACTGGGATCAGGAGAGCCCACCCGAGATCCCGGTCCAGTGCGCCAAGTGCCACAGCGCCTATGGGTTCCTGGACTTTCTGGGGGTGGACGGCTCTCCAGCAGGTGCGGTGGATCAGCCGGCAGCCATCGGCTCGGTGATCGATTGTGTCACGTGTCACAACTCGGCTACGCAGACGATGGATCGCGTGACCATGCCCTCCGGGGTGGAGATCGCCGGGCTGGGGCCGGAAGCCCGTTGTATGCAGTGCCACCAGGGCCGGGCCTCCAGCCAGGATGTGGAGAAGGCGATCCAGGAGGCAGGAGTCGAGGTGGACCAGGTCGGCGAGAAGCTCTCCTTTATCAACATCCACTATTATGCAGCAGCGGCCATCAAATATGGCACGGTGGCAAAGGGAGGTTATCAATAGGCTGGCCGGTCCTATGAGGCCCGCTTCGAGCATGTGAAAGATGTGAGCACCTGCGTGGATTGTCACGATTCCCACACCCTGAAGGTGAAAGTTGAGCTCTGCAGCACCTGCCACAAGGAGGTCCGCACGGAGGAGGACTTCCGACGGATCCGGATGGAGGGCTCGCTGGTCGATTACGACGGCGATGGGAACATCCGCGAGGGCCTGGCCGATGAGATCGCCGGTCTTCAGGAGCTGCTCCATCAGGCGATCCAGGCCTACGCTCGCGATGTGGCCCGCAAGCCGATAGTCTATGACGCTCACGCCTATCCTTACTTCTTTGTGGATCTGAACGCGAACGGCGCAGCCGACCCGGACGAGGCGAAGCCGAATAATAAATACAACGCCTGGACACCGCGGCTGCTTCGCGCTGCTTACAACTATCAGGTCTCCCGGAAGGATCCCGGGGCCTTCGCTCACGGCGGGAAGTATGTGATCCAGTTGCTTTACGACTCCATCGAGGATCTTAACCAGGCCCTCGCCACGCCCATCGACCTCTCGAAGGCCCACCGGGATGATACGGGCCACTTCGCCGGGGCCTCGGAGTCATTCCGCCACTGGGATCAGGAAGGACGCGTGCCGCCGGCGTGCAGCCGCTGCCACACGGCCGAGGGGTTGCCGCTTTACCTGCGGGATGGCGTGTCGATCTCCCAGGCGCCCTCGAATGGCTTCCTGTGCTCCACCTGCCACGACTCCCTGACGGAGTTCACCCGCTACGAGGTCAAGCAGGTCACCTTCCCGAGCGGCGCGGTGATCGACAGCGGCGATCCGAACACCAACCTGTGCATGACCTGCCATCAGGGCCGTGAGTCTAAGGTAAGCGTGGATCGTCTGATCGGCAAGCTGCCGCCGGATCAGGTCTCCGACAAACTGCGGTTCCTCAACGTGCATTACTTCGCGGCCGGGGCCACCCGCTTTGGCACCCAGGCGAAGGGCGCCTACGAATACGATGGGAAGACCTATGAGGGCTTCTTCCAGCATCACGCTCAGTTCCGCGGGTGCGCCGACTGCCATGATGCCCATGAGCTGGAGGTCCGCGCGGAGTTCTGCGGGAAGTGCCACGAGGGCGTGAGCACCCGGGCGGATCTTCCGAACATCCGCCTGCCCGAGACGCCGGATTACGACGGCGATGGGAACACGACCGAGGGCCTGGCGGGCGAGATCGAGACCATGCGGGAGGCGCTTTACAAAGCCCTCCAGGCCTATGCCCGGGATCGCATCGGCACGCCCATCGCCTATCATCCGCACGCCTATCCTTATTTCTTCACCGATACTAACGGGAACGGCGTGGTGGATCCGGAGGAGGCCAACCCGCAGAACCGCTACAAGACCTGGACGCCGCGGCTGCTCCGCGCGGCCTATAACTACCAGTTCGCGACCAAGGATCCGGGCGGCTACGTCCACAATGGCAAATACATCCTGCAGATCCTCTATGACTCGCTGGAGGATCTGAGCCGCGCGGTCCCGATCTCCATGAAGGGAATGATCCGGCCGTAGCGGCTGCCCTCCCTGACGGTTCAGATGAAGCAGAGGGGTGGGGCAGGAGGATCTGCTCCACCCCTCTGTTTGGGTGGTCTTCGATCCTCATGAAACCCGCTTGCGAGGGCGGCAGTCCAGGTGCCCATCGCGATTTCAGAGATGCAGGTCCGGCAAATGAGGACGGAGACTGGAAGGGACCCGGTTCCTATGTTAGACTCTGAACAGAACGCTCGGACGAGGAGGTTTTCATGCGCGCCCGGTTCTGGGTGGGGGGAGGGTTACTGATCATCGCCATAGGGTTGCTGATCATCAACGGACTCCGGAGCGCCTCCCAGTATTACCTCACGGTTTCAGAGCTGAAAGCCCGGGCGGAGAGCCTGCAGGGCCGCCCTATCCGTCTTTCGGGGATTGTGGACGGTGGCACCATTCGTTATGATCCCGAGACCCTCCATATCGAGTTCGGCCTGGTGGATCGTGTGGCGGATATCGGGAAGGCCCAGCCGCTCAAAGTGGTCTACAAAGGGGTGAAGCCCGACCTCCTGCAGAACGAGGCGCAGGCCATTGTCGAGGGGACCCTCGGTCCGGATGGGGTGTTTTATGCCCAGAACCTCCTCCTCAAATGCCCAACCCGCTATGAGGAGGAGGCAGCGACGGGGAATTCCCGATGAAGGGATTGTGATGTCTGTTTCGGCTTTCCTGCCCGGTGAGGAGAGCGATCAGCGGCGGGCCGCTCTGGAGGCGGAGCTGGCTCGATTCCTGGAGTTCCTGCGCGCGCATTATGCCCCGCGCCGGGTGATCCTCTTCGGCTCCCTGGCCCACGGTGTGTTGCATCCGGACTCCGACCTGGATCTGGTTGTGGTAATGCCCTCCTCACGTCCCTTCCTCGATCGCATTGGCGAGCTTCTGGAGCGCTTTCGCCCCCGCGTCGGGATGGACCTTCTGGTTTACACGCCGGAGGAGTTCGAGGAGATCCGGAACCGTCCTTTCTTCCAGGAGGAAGTGCTGGCTAAGGGGGTGGTGCTGTATGAATCCTCATCTTGAGCGCTGGCTTCGCTTCGCCCGCGAGGATCTGCGTATGGCAGAGCTCGCTTTTGAGGATGGGATCCACAACCAGGTGTGTTTTCATGCCCACCAGGCTGTGGAGAAAACCCTGAAAGGATGCCTGGAAACCCAGGGTCAGGCGCCTCCGCGAACGCATAAACGGGCGGATCTGATCCGCCTGGTTCGCGGGTCCATGCTGACGGATCTGGAGCCTCAGCTTCTGAAGATGGATCGTTTTTATATCCCGACCCGGTATCCGGATGCACTCCCCGGCATGCTGCCGGAGGGATGGCCAGGGGAGGGGGATGCGCGGGAGGCACTGGAACTGGCGCGGGAGGTGTTACGGCGGATCACGGAGGAGAGGCTATGAGCCTTCTGGGCGAGGGGTTGCTGGATCTGGCGTGGGGGCTGGGTCTGATCGGGACGATCGCGGCGTTCTATGCCGGATGGCGGCGGGAGGCGCGGTGGGGGGAAGTGGCCCGACGTATCGGCCTGGTGATGGCGCCCCTGCTGACCCTGGCGGTGCTGATCCTGGAGATCGCCCTCCTCACGGATGACTTCCGCCTGGTCTATGTGACCCAGGTCTCCCGCCAAACCCAGCCGTTCTTCCTGAAGATCACCGCGCTATGGGGCGGCCAGAATGGCTCTCTGCTGTTCTGGTCCTGGCTGATGAGCCTCTTCCTTTTCGCTGCCATGGCCCGCGCCGATCGCGTGCCCCGCGATCTGCTTCCTTATATGACAGGGGTCCTGTTGCTGACCCAGACGTTTTTCCTCCTCTTGAACCGTTTCTTCGCCAATCCTTTTGAGACCTTCCCGGTGCCCCCGGCGGATGGGCGGGGGTTGAACCCGCTGCTCCGCCACCCGGGGATGATCGCCCATCCTCCCTTGCTCTACCTGGGGTTCGTGGGCTTTACAGTCCCCTATGCGATCACCACGGCGGCCCTGCTGGCTGGCCGGCGGGATGAGAGCTGGCTGCGCCTGCTTCGGCGGTGGACCCTGGTGGCGTGGCTGTTCCTGAGCCTGGGCCTTCTGGTGGGGGCTCGATGGGCGTATGACGTGCTGGGGTGGGGTGGGTACTGGGGATGGGATCCGGTGGAGAATGCAGCGCTGCTCCCATGGTTAACCGGCACGGCCTTCCTGCACTCGGTGATGGTTCAGGAGCGCCGGGGTATGCTGAAGGTCTGGACGGCGCTGCTGATCATCCTGACGTATGCCCTGGTGATCCTGGGGACGTTCATCACGCGCACGGGGGTGATCGCCTCGGTGCACGCCTTCGCCCGCTCCGCCATTGGGGTGCCCTTCCTGATCTACGTCGGGCTGGTGCTGGTGGGTTCCCTGGCGCTGCTCACAACGCGCTGGGATCTGTTGCGGGCGGAGAACCGGATCGAGTCCTGGCTCTCGCGGGAGACGTTCTTCCTGCTCAACAACTGGCTCTTCCTGGGGATCGCCTTCGCGGTCTTCTGGGGGACGTTCTACCCGATGTTCTCCGAGCTGCTGTTCAACGAGAAGCTCACCGTCGGACCTCCCTACTACAATCAGGTGACCGGCCCGATGTTTGCGGCCCTTTACCTGTTGATGGGGGTGATCCCCTTCGTTCGCTGGCGGCGGACGCCGGGGGCATCACTGAGGCTGTCCATTGGCTCTTCCGCGCTGGCCGCTCTGGGCGCGACGGCCCTCGCCCGCGTCCTGGGGGTCCAGCACCCATGGGCCCTGCTGGGGTTCGGCCTGTGCGTCTTCGCCGGGTGGGGGACGTTGCTGGACTACGCGCTGGGGGTCCGGGCGCGGCGGCGGGCGACCGGCGAGCCATGGCCGGTGGCCCTGGCCCGTCTGGTGGCTCGCAGCCAGCGGCGATATGGCGGATATCTGATTCATCTCGGCGTGGTCCTCATCGGGATTGGGGTGATCGGGTCTCAGTTTTACCAGCAGGAAACCCAGCGCACGCTGGGGATGGGCGATTCCCTGGCCTTCGGCGGCTACCATCTGGTCTATCAGGGAATCCGGCAATACGCGCCGGCGACGGAACCGGATGTCGTGGTGACCGAGGCCTGGGTTCGCGTGTACGACCGCTCAGGCCGATGGCTGGCCGATCTGTATCCGTATGTGCTGCAATACGATACGGGGGAAAGCCTGACGCCCCCGGCCCTGCGGGCGACCCTGAAAGAGGATCTCTACCTGCTGCTGAGCGGATGGGTGGAGGGGGGCAACCGGGCCACGTTTAAGGTGTTCATCAACCCCCTGGTTTCGTGGATCTGGCTTGGAGGGATCGTGCTGATCGCCGGCACGCTGATCGCTGCGTGGCCCATGCCGGCACCGGCTCCGGTTCGGGCGCTGCAAAAGGTCCCCTCGCGGGTAGCTACGGTGTGAGCGTAAAATCGCTGTAACTGTGATCCGAACAATATTCAAAGCCATTCCACGAATTCGCAGGATGTCTTCCTGATGGGGGGAGCCATGCTCAAGAGGGTGTGGATTCAAGGATATCGGTGCTTCCAGGATGTGACGATTGAGCTCAAGCCCCTACAGATCTTAGTTGGTCCAAACGGAAGCGGGAAAAGCGCTTTCCTGGACGCAGTTCGTTTCGTAGAGGATATCGTTCGGAATGGATTGCGTCGGGCCATCGCCCGACGGGTCTGGAACCCGGAAGAATTGGTCTGGGAAGGAAAGGCAGATGGAGTGGAAATCGAGCTGACCTGGGAATGGAAAGAGGGCGAGGAGGGACCGCTCCATGAGGTGACCTATGCCATCGCCCTGGAGAGGCAGCAAAAAGACCTTCGAATCGCGAAGGAGTATCTGAAAGATTCCGGGACTGAGATCTATATTCGGCGGGGCCGCGAGGTTCAGCTGTTTGGGAAGCAGATCCCTTTGTGGGCAGATGAAGATGATATGACCGTATTAGCTGGTATATTCCTCTTCCCCGGGCTTATGCGGTCCGAGCTTATGCGGTCTTTCCCTATGCGTTTGCAAAATTTGCAAAAATGGATGGTCAACGCATGGCCAGAATTTCTGCACCCACATCCTTTCGCAATTCGATTGGGAGGTCGTAAGTGGGAAGAGCCCAGGCATCATCGCATATATCCGAACGCCCGGAATCTGGCGCTGGTGATGGATCGTTTTCAGAGGGATCATCCAGAAGCTTACCGGCGTTGGCTTGAAGAGATGCGCATTCTGGCGAATGCTCCCCTTGAGTTCAAGGTGCATGTAGATGAGGTCACCGGCATCCATCGCATCGCTATGCGCTGGGATGGATTATGGGTTTCGCCCTCTGGAATTACCGATGGGTGGCTCCGGTTTATGGCCCTGAGTTTGCCGGCCTATGACCCAAAGAACGAAGGCCGCATATTTTTCATAGAAGAAATCGAGAACGGCCTCTCGCCGGACGCTATTGAAATGCTCTTTCGGATTATGGAAGAAACTCCCGAAATGCAATGGCTGGTGACCTCCCATCACCCGTTGCTCGTTCGGTTGGCTGGCCCGGAGCGACTCCTCATCTTTTCCCGGGACAAGGAGGGAGTTCGGGTTGTGTCCGGCGATCGCCATCCTCTATTGGCCAACCTGGATCCTCGCTCCGATCTGGCCGATCTACTCCTCGCCCGAATTTTCTTATAGCTGAGGCATGAGGTGGCGTTCTATGTATCTGGATTTAATCGTCATGGCTGCAGACAAGCACATTCAGATCGTCCTCGAGGAGTTCTTTAAGCGGTTTCTGTCTCGCATCCGACGAGATTACCTAATAGCTGGCAACGATCAGACAGCTTTTCATCGGGCAGTTGAGTATCTGAGGCCTTACATAAGGAGCGCCCGTTACTGTCTCGTGGTTCTGGATTTCAGGTGGTCTCACCCCTTTCAGGACGCGATGCAAATGCGTGATGAGTTAAAAAAGAGGCTGGAGGAAAACGGCTGGAGGGAGCGTTGCGAGGCGGTCGTAATAGATCCAATGCTGAAGAGCTGGTTGTGGGCAGATATCCAGACGCTGGCTCGCGTGATCTCTCCGCGGAAGGAGGATCAGGATCGCATTGTTAAGACCTTACAAAACAGACGAGCGGGAAGCAATAAGCCAAAGGATCCGAAATCCGCTTTGCGTGGCCTTAGAGTTGCTGGCTTTAAGCCAGATAGCGCCTTCCGTGCCAGAGTGGCTCAGGAAATTCCCGAAGAGGTTGTTCGCCAATGCCGCGATCCTTCGTTTTCCATCCTGCGTTCCACTTTATCCTCTTGGTTTGGGCTCTGGCAATAGGACAGCCGGCCCAGGCGCAATCCCCCACGCCTGTTGTGCCGGATGATGAGATCAACCGGGTGGCGAAGAACCTCTATTGCCCGGTATGTGAGAATGTGCCGCTGGATGTCTGTGACACCCCGGCGTGTATCCAGTGGAAAGAAGAGATCCGCGCCATGCTGGCCGAGGGGCGGAGCGAGGCCGAGATCCTCGATTTCTTTGTCACCCGTTATGGGATGCGCGTGCTGGCCGTCCCCCCTCCTCAGGGGATCGGCCTGGGGGTCTGGTTGATTCCAGCGCTCGGTCTCCCTGCCGCCGGATTGTGGCTGGCCCTCCGTCTCGCTCGCTGGCGCCGCCCCTCCCCAGCGCCGGAGCCCCCATCAGAGCCTGCGCTCGATGAGAACGCCCGGATGCTGGACCGGTGGATCCGGGATCAGTGGTGAGGAGGACGGATATGCTGCGTCGAGGGCGATGGGGATGGTGGATTGGTCTGGCGGGGGCGGTGGTCTTCATCGCCTTTCTGGGCTGGGCCTTTGTGGAGCGGGGGCGGACGGCTCCCACCCAGGGCCTCGCCCCGGATTTCACTCTGCCTCTCTATGAAGGCTATGATGGGGGGCTTGGGATCCGGGAGTTTCGGCTTGGGGATTGGCGGGGACATGTGGTGGTGATCAACTTCTGGGCCTCATGGTGCAAGCCATGCGAAGAGGAGGCTCCGCTGCTGGAGGCCCTGTGGCGGAAATATCGGAATCGAGGGGTGATCTTCGTGGGGGTTGATTATCTGGATGCGCCTTCCGCAGCGATGAACTACCTGAAGCGGTTCGAGATCACCTATCCCAACGGCCTCGATGTGGGCACCCGGATCTCCCGGCTATACCGCATCACGGGCGTGCCTGAAACATTCGTGGTGGATCCCCAGGGCCAGGTGGTCTTTTACAAGGCGGCGCCGATTCGGCCCGGCGAGCTGGAGGGGGTGATCGAGCGATTGCTGGGCTCCTCATCCTTCGTTGAGGAAGATGCGCTCGAATGAGCGAAACACTGGCGGCTCCGGTCACATTGTTCGGAATCACCGCACTGGTCCTCGCCTACATCCTCCAGCCGCTCCGGGGGAGGTGGGTGGATCGGAGCGCTGCTTCCGCTAGGCCGGCCCTTCAGATCCAGTACGAGCGGGTGCTCAGCATGTTGCGGGATCTGGAGACCGACTGGCGCACCGGGAAGATCCCGGATGAGGATTATCACGAGCTGCGCCGGCGCTACCTGGAGGAGGGTGCCGCCCTGTTGCGGGCGCTTCAGGAGGGGGAGGAAACCGTCGATTGGAAAGCCCGGGTTGAGGCGGCGGTCCAGGCCCGCCGGGCACAGCTCCGGAGGAAGGGCGCATGAGCTGGAATCGACGCGCGGGACTGGTCCTCGGGCTGGCCATGGGGCTTCTGACCGGGTGCTCCCTGACGCTGGCGGCTCCCCCTCCCGCTGGCGAGATCCCCTTCCGAACCCAACCCTGGCCCACGCCCACGCCCTCACTTCCCCCAGCCGGCCTTTCCCTGCAAACCGGCCGGTCCCTCTTCCAGGAGCACTGTGCAAACTGCCATGGCCTGAGGGGACAGGGGGATGGTCCGCAGGCGGTCGCCCTCCGGGCCCGGATCCCCGATGCGCGCCTCGATCTGACGGGGAGCCTGGCTGAGCGCACAGCCTCTCTTCGGGATTGGTTCCAGGTGGTCACGCAGGGCCGGGCGGATCGGGGGATGCCCCCATGGTCGAATGCATTGAGCGAGAGCGAGCGCTGGGCGGTGGTGCTCTACGCCTGGTCCCTTGCGGCGCCGCCGGAGGTCCTGGCGGAGGCCGGAGACCGTTATCGGGAAGCATGCGCAACATGCCATGGGGAGGATGGACGAAAGGGGCCTGTCCCTCTGGCGGATCCCGAGCGGGTGCTGGGGATCGCGCCGGCGGCCTGGATGGAAGCCCTGCAGCCCGGGCGTGTCCCTGCCCATGCCGGACTGCCGGAGCTCCCGACAGACCTTCAGCAGGCCCTGATCGCCTACCTGCCCCAGCTCGCCTTTTTTGCGGTGGATGGGGCGGCCCTTCAGCCGCCGCGCCCGGTGGCCACCGCCTCCGTGAGCGGCCAGGTCCTCAACGGGACCACGGAAGCGCCGGCCTCGGGGGTGACGGTCACCCTCTATGCCCTGATCGAGGCCTCGCCGATCTTCTCCCAAACCGTTCAGGCGCGAGCCGATGGGACCTTCCGGTTTGAAACGGTGCCCGTTTATCCCGAGGCGGCCTATCTTCCGGTGGCGGAATGGCAGGAGGTGGCCTATCCCGTGGCCCATCCGCTGACGCTGACCGCGGGTCAGGAGGTCACCCTTACCCTGATGGTCTTCGATCGGGCGGCGGATCCGGGCGGGATCCATATTGACCAGGCGCACTGGATCCTGCAGCCGCTGGCGGATCGCCTGTTCGTAACCGAGGTGTGGGTGTATTCGAACCGGGGATCGACTACCTATGGCGGGGCGGGGAGCCCCGGGATGATCTTCCTCCTGCCTCCCGGCGCCTCCAATCTGCAAATCTCGGGAGGGGAGCTGGGCGTTCGGTATCGTCAGGAGGAAGATCGATTGATCGATACGGCGCCGATCCCGCCGGGGATGGGATATCAGACGGCGTTCGGATATGAGCTGCCGCTGGCCCGGGTGCGGACGCTCTCGTTGCGCGCTGTTTACCCCGTGGATCGATGGAACCTTCTGATCGCCGGGGGCGCGCTCCAGGTCTCCGGCCTCGGGTTGCGGGATCTCGGGATGCGCACCCTGGGGAATACGACGTATCATCTTTATGAGGTGGATCCGCCCGCTCCGGGCGGGGCCCGGGTCATTACGTTACAGCCTCGCAGGCCGGTCCCCCCATGGGTTGTGCCGTTGATGCTCGCCCTGGGCGCCGGGGTGGCCATCGGTCTCTTCCGTCTCTGGCGGAGGTGGGAGGCGGATCCCATTGATGAGATCGCCCGGCTGGATGAGGCCTATGCGGCAGGGGAAGTCGATGAAGGAACCTACCGGCGGCGGCGTGCCGCCCTGATGGCCCGGGCGATCCGTCGCTATCAGGCTGGAGGCCCTTCCCCCGGGTAAGGGGGTGGTGTGCCCATCACGAGGAGAGGAATGGAATTCGCTCTCGGAGAGGCGATGTGGGGCTCATCGCGCAACAGGTCTAAACTTCGTTCATGAGAAAGGGACGGAAGACGCTACTGTGATACAATTAGAAGGGTTTTTCAAGGCAAAGATGATCTGTGGAGGAGAGCTTTCCTGAGTTCGCGCCACGGGAGGGTCCATGGCATTTACGGTTCGGGATTTCGAGGATTTTGTCCGGCTGTTAGATAAACACCCTCACTGGTTGGAGGCACTGCGACAGCGGTTGCTGACGAAAGAGTTGCTGCAGTCGCCGAAAACCTTACGGGGCCTTTCCATCCGCGTGGGAAAGATCGATAAGTCGCTGCGCTCCCTTGCCGAGAGCGTGAAGACCCTCTCAGAGTCCGTCGCCGCCTTAACCGAGGCGCAGCGGCGGCACTATGAGGAATTCGCGGCGCATCGGCAGGAGTTTGTGGCCTATCGGGCGGAGACGGACCGTCGGTTTGCGGAGCTGCGGGAGGAGGTGGCGGCGGCCCGTGCGGAGGCGGACCGTCGGTTTGCGGAGCTGGCGGAGGCGCAGCGGCGGCACTATGAGGAGTTTGTGGCCTATCGGGCGGAGACGGATCGTCGGTTTGCGGAGCTGCGGGAGGAGGTGGCGGCGGCCCGTGCGGAGGCGGATCGTCGGTTTGCGGAGCTGGCGGAGGCGCAGCGACGCACAGATGAGCAGCTTCAGGAGCTCATCCGTGCTCAGGCGCAGATGCAGGCAACCCTGAGCCGCTTCGGTCAGGTGATCGGTCCTGCTGTGGAGGAGCGAATGATCCGAGCGCTACGCGAATGGGTGGAGGGGCAGGGCGGTGTCATGCTGGAACCCGTGTTCTCCATCGCCCTCGATGGGATCGGGGAGATCGATGGGGTAACTCGCATCCGTCTTCGAGATGGGGCGGAGGCCTGGGTGCTGATCTCGGTAAAGACTAAGGTCTGGCCCCGTGCGATCAGGGACTTTGTGGATGCGATCCTGAGGAATCCTACCGCTGTCGCCGGGCTGCGATCGGAGGGCATCGGGGATCCGGTCCTGCCAATTGTGTTCGGGTTCACGCTGGATCGGCACGCCATGGACGCTGCTCAGCGAGCCCGTGTCGGCTTGCTGATCAGCGCGCAGGGCATGCTGGTGCCGCCGACCCTGTGGTCTCTGGAGAAGGGCGCTCCGATAGAGGAGTGATCGAAGGAAGCGGTCCGTGTTTGGGGGCGCGACTCCATCGCGTCCCCCGTTTCGTTTGCGCAGGTTTTTCTCTGAGCACGACAAGGGATCGGAATCTGCAGGGCAGGACTCTTCTCAGGATCGATCCTGCGGGGTTGGGGAGTGAACCGGATGCTTTGGGCCCCCAACCCCGCATTTCCAGGATCTTGCTGGCGCTCTCATGGAATCGTCGCCTGTTCTACGACTGGAGCGGGTTTCAAAAGCGTTTGGCCCGCGATGGGCGCTGCGGGAGGTCTCCCTGACGGTGCGGCGGGGGGAGATCGTGGCGCTGATGGGGCCAAACGGGGCTGGGAAGAGCACCTTGCTTCGGGTGGCGGCCACCCTGTTGCGCCCCGCCTCCGGCGTCGTCTGGGTCGAGGGTTATCACTGGCCACCGGATGGCGCAGGGGTGCGGGCCCGGGTGGCCCTGTTGGGCCATCAGCCCTGGCTCTATCCAGATCTCACGGCGGAGGAGAATCTCCGCTTCTATCAGCGCTTCTACGGCTGGTCGGAAGATCAGGAGGCTTTGTGGAGGGCGCTGGAGCGGATAGGCCTGGCGGAGCGCGCCCACGAACGGGTCCGCGGGTTCTCCCGGGGGATGCTGCAGCGGCTGGCCCTGGCGCGCGCGTTCCTCTCCCCAGCGCCCGTGCTGCTCCTCGACGAACCGTTTACTGGCCTCGATGTGGTCGGGCTGGAACAGGCCCGCGAGGCGATCCGGGAGCTCACAGCCCAGGGACGTGCGGTGGTGGCTGCGCTCCATGATCCCGCGGCGGTGGATGTCGCTCACCGGGTGATCGTGCTGGTTGGGGGCCGCCTGGTGGCGGAGGGCCCTCCGGAAGCTTTCCATGAGAGGGCGCTGCAGGATCTGTATCGAACGGGATATGCGGCCCACGGCTTGCCGGAAAGCACATCCTCCCGGAAATCCCTCCTCATTCTGGGACGCCCGGCAAA